>JBEAXP010000086.1:0-32788 GCA_041159745.1 Actinomycetota bacterium
CGGTGGCGGCGGCCGCACTCGGCGGTCGCATCAGCGACCTGTTCGACACCATCCTGCCGTGAGGCTTCGTCGTTCGGTCCCCGGGCGCCGGGGGCCGAACGACAGGGGAGTCGCGAGTGTCGAATTCGCACTCGTCGTCCCCTTGCTCGTTCTTCTCCTTTTCGGGCTGGTGGTCGCCGGCTCGGTGTATCTCGATCAGTTGAACCTTCAGTCGGCCGCCCGTAACGCCGCTCGGGCCGGTTCGATCTCGTCGGCCACCGCGTGCACCACGGCTCAGACCGAGTTGGCCGCCCAATCGGTCGGCAACCTGCAATGCAATGTTCTCAGCACGTGTTCGACCGGAGGCTTCCGAGTGGAGCTCAAGGCCAACCGCACGGTGACGATTCCACTTCTCGGCGACCGTGACGTCAACCTCACGGCCACCTCGACCTTCTCGTGCTCGGCATGAACCAGCGCGACGAAGGAGCGATCGCAGTCATCGCCGCCGTGGCGTTCTTGCCGTTGTGTCTGATGCTCGCCATCGTGGTGGATTCCGGACGGGTCTGGGTCGGACGGACACGTCTCCAGAACTCGGTGGAGGCGGCCGCAATCGCAGCGGCCCAGAACTGGATGACCCAGGGTCAGGCGTGTTCCGCGACCGCGCTGGCGGTGGTTTCCACCGACGGCTCGGCGCCCACGGCGGTTCAGTGCACCGTGACCGGTTCGAACACATCGGGGGTCACGCGGGTGACCGCGACCGAACCGATCGGCTTGACCTTCGCCACCTTGGTGGGCCGATCGTCGAGCGAAATCTCCGCTTCCACCGGGGTGCGCATCGGTGCGGTGGGAGCGACCGTCGGCGTGTGGCCCTTCGGTCTGTGCTCGCAGGTGAAGGCGGTGTCCGACTGGATCGCGTCGGGCATGACGACAGCGACGAGCACCGTCATTCGCTTCGAGGATCAGAACCAGAAGTGCGGTGGTTCCGTGTCGGGCAACTGGGGAGTACTCGATTTCAACGGCGGCTCGTCGTCGAACGCCGAAACAAAGGACTGGGTCGACAACGGCTACTTGGGTGTGGTCAAGGTCGGCGACTGGATCGTCGGTAGTCCGGGTGCGCCGTCGGGCTCGCTCGACATCCAGTCGATCGTGGGCAAGAGCGTGATCATGCCGATGTTCAGTTCGCCTCGGCTGAGCGGTTCGAACGTGGAATACCTCGTCGTCGGTTTCGCAAAGGCACGAGTGGACGCGGTTCAGTTCACCGGCGGGGCGTCGAGTCGAAGCATCAGGATCACCTTGCAGGCCGGAACGATCACCGGATCGTCGGCGTCGCTCGGTGGAACGAATTTCGGATTGGTGGGGGTGGGCGTGTGCTCACTCGACAGCACAGGGAGTTGCACATGAATGTCAAATCAATCGTCAAGCGGGCCACGGCGCCGGCCGTCGCGTTCGTCTGTGTGGGAGCGGGTGGATTGTTGCTCGTCCCGAGAGATGAATCGAACGAAGAGAAGTTGCCGACCCTCGTGGCCGCGAGCGACATCGCCGATGGCACCGACGCGGCCCGCGTTCGAGGCCGGGTGGAGGTGCGGATGCTGCCGCCGGAGGCCCGGGTGAGCGGAGCTCTCACGTCCGCCGACGAGATTCCCGACGGAGTTCTGGCCTACGCACACGAATCCGGTCAGCAGATCCTGACGAGTTCGTTCGCCGCCGACCGCATCGCCGCCCTGGGCGACGACTTCGTGGCGGTGTCGATCCGGGTCGACTCACCCCGATGGGTCGGACCCCTCGTCACCACAGGTCGCATCGTCGACGTGTACGAAGTCGATGCGGAGGAAGTACGGCTGATCACGACCGACGCGGTGATCGTCGACGCCCCGGAGCCCGAGAACCTCGGGGCGAAGGACGACTCGGTCGTGGTTCTGGGCGTCAGGAAAGACGCGTTGAGTGCGGTGGTCCTGGCCGCCAGCAACAATGCGATCTGGCTGGTGGGCTCATGAACTCGTCGGTGGCCACACTCCCTCCCGTCGTCGCGGTCCTGTCCCCGAAAGGTGGAACGGGGAAGACCACGATCGCTGTCAATGTGGCCGTCGCACTCGCTCGTCATGGCGGCACCGAGTTGGTCGATCTCGATGCGCACGCGGGTGATCTCGAATACGCGCTCCGACTCCACCCGGTGCAGAGGCTCGATGATGCGATTCGCCGACTCGATGGCGACCCGCACTTCGACCTGAGCGGCATCATGACCCCGCATCCGTCGGGACTTCGCGTGCTGTGCGCCCCCTCGTCTCCGATCGACGCCGACCGACTGACCGCATCCGACATGCTGCGAGTGGTCGACCGGCTCGTCCGCGACGAGAAACCGCTCGTTCTCGATACCGCGACCGGTATCGACGAGGTGACGATCGGCGCGTTCGAGCGGTCGACTCATCCGGTTCTCGTCACCTGCACCGATGTCGCATCCGTCCAGGCCGGCCGCAAGTTCCTCGACACGCTCGGAGCGCTCGACATGGATGCCACTCGTCTCCAACTCGTGATCAATCGCGCGACCGCCGGCACGGGGCTCACGGTGGCCGACGTCGAGGACGTGCTCGGTTTCGAAGCATCGCTGCGCGTGCCCGACGACCGCCGCTTCGCCCGTGCCATCAACGTCGGCACATCGATCTCCGAATTCGACGGATCAAGCGACCTCGCCCGTCCGTTCAACGATTTCGCCGATCGAATCCTCGGTCGTCCCTCCGACAACGGAGATGGACGGAAGCGTTGGGGGCGCGGCTCATGAGCCTGGCCGAGCGACTCGATCGGCGAAGCCGGGGCGCGGCGTTTCCGGGAGCGTTGCCGGGAGACTCGCCGGTCGATTCGGTCGGGCGGCCGCCCGTCGAATCGTCACGGGTCGTCCGCCTGGCCGACGCCGTCCGCTCGCGTCTGGCCGAATTGCCCGATCGAACATCGATGACCGACGAACGACTTCGCACCGCCGTCGAGGGGGAAGTCGCCGCGTTGTTGGCCGATGAAGTGGCGAATGACGGTGCCGAATTGCCGGCCCGACTTCGTCGGGCGGTCCTCGACGAATTGTTGGGCTTCGGAGTGTTGCAGGACCTCCTCGACGACCCAATGGTCTCGGAGGTCATGGTCAACGGTTTGCAGGGAATCTGGGTCGAATCGAACGGAGTTCTCCATCGCACCGCTCGATCGTTCTCGACTCTCGAACAACTCGCGCGAGTCATCGACCGGATGGTTCATTCGGCCGGTCGACGGGTCGATCAAGCCTCGCCGATGGTGGACGCGCGGTTGCCCGATGGCTCCCGGCTCAACGTGATCCTGCCCCCACTCTCGGTGGACGGGCCGGCCCTGACGATTCGAAAGTTCACCTCGGCCGGACTCACCATGGACGATCTCGTTCGCCAGGGATCGCTGGATGCCGAGGCGGCCGACTTCCTCGAGGGCGCCGTCAAGAACCGCATGAACGTTCTCGTGAGCGGAGGAACCGGTACCGGCAAGACGACGATGCTCAATGTGCTGTCGTCGTTCATCGAGCGAGACGAGCGCGTGGTCACGGTCGAAGACGCCGTCGAGCTCACACTCGATCTGCCGAACCTGGTTCGCCTCGAGGCGCGTCCCGCGAACACCGAAGGCTCGGGAGAAGTGACCATCCGCGACCTCGTGCGCAACTCGCTTCGTATGCGCCCCAATCGCATCGTGGTCGGAGAAGTTCGCGGTTGGGAAACCATCGACATGCTCCAGGCCATGAACACCGGTCACGAGGGTTCGCTGTCGACGGTGCACGCGAACACTCCTCGTGACGCGCTGCGACGTCTGGAGACGATGACTCTTCTGGGTGGCGTCGATCTGCCTCTGCGAGCGATCCGCGAGCAGATCGCCTCGTCGATCGACCTCATCGTGCATCTCGCCCGCGACGCTCGGGGGCGGCGATACGTCGCGGAAATCGCCGAGATCGAGGGAATGGAAAGTGATGTGGTGGCGATGGCCGATCTCTTCACCCGCGCCCGGTCGAGCGGCGATCCAGCGCCATTGAAACGCACGGCCGTCTCGTCGCGGCGCCTGGCGAAGCGGATGGGGGAGCCGTGAGACAAGGGCTGGCCGTGGTCCTGATCGCGATCGCGGCCGCACTCGTCGTTTCCGAGATCTCGATGATGGTCCGGTCGAGTCGATGGCGTCGGCACGTTCGCATTCAGGTCGGACTCGCAACCGAGTCTCCGGCTCGTCGACCCGAGTGGTTGACCATGACCACGGCGTGGAGTGCCGCCGCGGCGGCCACCGGATTCGCGTGGGCCGGTCCGGTGGGTCTGGGTCTCGGTGCGGTGCCGGTGATCGTGCGTCGCGCCCAGGCGAAGGCCGAGCAACGTCGTCGCTCGGATCTTCTGGCGTCCGAACTCGCCCCGACCCTCCAATTGGTCGTGGGCAACTTGCGCATCGGCCGCAATCTCCCGGCGGCCATCACCGAAGTGGTCGAGTCAGCCGGCGAGCCTTTGCGCTCGATGCTGGCCGATGTGGTCACCCAGGCACGGCTCGGTGAGCCGATCGACGAGTGTTTCCGGCGCTTGTCCGAGCGCGAGAATGATCGACATCTCGGAGTCGTCGCTTCGGCGATCGGCCTGCACGCTCGACACGGCGGGTCATTGGTCGAGATTCTCGAGAGTGTCATCGAAACCATCCGAGAAGAAGACCGGTTGCGGCGTGACATCAGGAGCCTCACGGCCGATGGGCGCCTGAGCGCGCTCGTCCTCATGCTCATGCCTCCCTTCGCGCTGGCTTTCGTGAGTCTGTTCAATCCGCGCTACGCCGAGACGCTGGTGGCCGAACCACTGGGCCGGGCCATGTCGGTCACCGCACTCGTGCTCGGCTTGGTCGGTTGGCGCTGGCTGCGCACCCTCAGCCGACCCGAGGTCGTGGCATGACGCGCCTCCTGGCCTGTGCTCTGTTCGCTACCGCCGCCGCCCTGTTGGCGGTGACCGGGCGGACGCGCGTGGTTCGATTGACCTCGACAGTGAGCGGTCACCTGAATCGGTGGCAGTTCCCGTCGTTGCTGCGACGGCAACGCGAGATTCAGCGGCTCCGACGACTCGACCTCGAATTGATCGACAGCCTCGGGGAGATGGTCATGGGGTTGGAGGCCGGTCTGTCCTTCGAGTCCGTTCTCGATGCGTACTCCGAACGCCGGTCATCGGTTCTCGGAGTCGAGTTCCGCACGGTTCTCGACGACGTTCGACTCGGTACGAGTCGTCTGCAAGCACTTCAGAACTTCGAATCGCGCAATCCGACCCCGGCTGTGCGACTCTTCGTTTCGGCCGTTCAGCAGAACAGCAAGCTCGGGGCACCGCTCTCGGCCACGCTGCGGGGTCAGGCCGAGGCCGCGCGTCGGCAGAGGCGTCAAGCGGTGGAGGAGAGCGCGGCCAAGATCTCGCTCAAGATGGTGTTCCCCACCATCTTCTGCATCCTTCCGGTGCTGATGGTGGTGATCGTCGGCCCGGCCGTGATTCGCCTCGTCGAATCGCTGCCGAAGTGACAACTGTGGGCAGACAACTCGCACCGGCGAATCGAAAATGACTTCATCGCCTGGCTCGTCTTCTCTCTGATCGTTGCGACGATTCCTCTCGTGCTGTCGGTCGATCGTTACGTGTCGCACCGCGGCGTCGTGTTCTGGATCAACTGGTCGCTGGCCGTCGTCGCCTGGTCGGGGATCGTGAGCCCGACGTTCGACGAGCGCCACCTCGATCGTCTGGAGTGGGCCGCTTTCGGAGTCGTGGCGGCGTCGGTCGGTTGCCTGGTGGCGATCGATCTGGCGGTGAAGAGGCTTCCCCTCGCGATCAGTTACGGGTCATTCGCCGTGGTCTCGGGACTGTTGGCCCTCGGTTGGGACAGCACTTGGAGCGGCATCGGGGGCGCGTGTGTCGGGGCGGTGAGCATGTTCGCGATCGCTTGGTTGCTGAGCCGTTTCCGAACCGGAATCGGCCGAGGTGACGTTCACCTGGCGCCTCTGCTCGGCCTCACGATCGGATGGTTCGATCCGTGGAGCGTGCTCATCGCGTGGTTCTTCGCGCTCCTGGCCGGTGGATTGGTGTCGGCCGTTCTGCTCGGTTCGCGACGCGTCTCGCGAAGGTCGACCATCCCGTACGGACCGTTCCTCGTGCTGGGTTCGGCGGTCGCGGTGTCCTTGGTGTCATGACGGAGGTTCTCGACCAAGTGGATTGTCTGCGGAACGGTGATCGTTCGGCGTGGTCGCAGTTCGTCCGTGCGGTGAACACGCGCGTGGCACGGTACGCGCGGCACCGAGGTCATCCCGACCCCGACGAGGTGGTCGGAGCCGCGCTCGAAGCGGTGGCGCGATCCATCCACCGATTCGACGGTGGTGTTCGCGATCTGTGGTCGTTCGTGTTCGTGGTGGCCCACGCTCGCATCGTCGACTCGTGGCGATGCCAAGGTCGAGTCGTTCCAACCGACTGTTTCGACGATGTGGCGGCGATGGATCAGAAGATCGATGACCCCGTCACCGACGTCGTCGCCCGACTGCTCTCCGCGCTCGACGGCGAGCGACGAGCCGTGATCGAGATGCGCTACATCGACGGACTGCCCACCCGCGAGATCGCGACGCGATTGGGCAAGAGTGACATGGCCACGCGTGCGATCGTGTCGCGCTCGCTCGACGTTCTGCGCCAGGAAATGCAGAAGACCCCATCGGAAACCGATGGGGTCTTCTGACGAATCAACCCGCTCGAAAGCGGAGTGAACGATTAGCGACGCTTCTTGGCGGCCTTCCGCGGAGCGGCCTTCTTGGCCGTCTTCTTGGGGGCTGCCTTCTTCGGCGCAGCCTTCTTCGGCGCAGCCTTCTTGGGGGCCGGTGCCGAACGCTTGGTGTTCAACTTGGGAGCAGGAGCGGCTCCGAGCGCGATGTCCTTGAAGCCCTTGAGCGCCGTGATCTTGGCGACGGTCTTGGCCTTCACCTTGATCTGCTCTCCAGTCGCTGGGTTGCGAGCCATACGCGCGGGGCGCTTGATCTTCGCAAACTTGGCGAATCCGGAGATGTTGACGATCTCGCCCTTCGCAACAGTGGCCAAGATGACGTCGATGGTTCCTTCGACGAGCTTGCCCGCTGTCTTGTTGTCGACATCGGTGTGGAGTGCTACTGCCTGGATGAGGTCACGTTTCTTCATGGGCGAAAACCTAGTTCGCACCCCGTGGCCGATGGTGGATACCCGGGTCGATTCGTGCGGTTTTTTCGGACTTTTTCGGGATCGGGTACATCGGCCCGATCGGTTGCTTCTCAGTCGGTGAAGAGCACCTGGTCGAAGAAGTCGTTGACCATGTCGGTCCACCGGGCCAGCTCGTCGGGGCCGGCCTCCAGATCGAAACCGACGATCACGCGCCCGAGGACCACGGCCTGAATGACGTTGCCGATCATCCGCGCCGGATGCTTTCGGGTGATGAACCCTCGCTGCTGACTACTCTCGATGATCTGAGCGAACTCGGTCGACAGCCGGGTCTGGGCCTCGGCCAGCCACTGCGAGAACTCCGGTCGACCCTTGGTGCCGGCGATGACGGCGCAGCGCTCGACCCGCTGGGCGGTGCGCGACAGATCGGCCACGAAAGCGGTGATTTCACGGAGATCGGCGCGCAATTCGTCGCGTGAAGTGGCCCGTTCGGCGATCACGCGGATGGGTCCGATGCTCTCCCGGATCATGGCTTCGAACTGACGGGCCCGGGCGGCGGCGATGAGCCCGTCGCGCGATCCGAAGGCCATGTACAGCGAACTCTTCGCGATTCCGGTGCGCTCCATGAGCGTCTCGATCCGGAAGCCCGATTCGCCCGATTCCTCGAGAATGGTGATGGTCACGGCCACGACCTGATCGAGGTCGGGAATGTGTCGAGGGGCTCGCTGCCGAACTTTCACTGGTCGAAAACTAGCCCATTACAAGGAAAATGACCGGGTAATCGGAAGACGCCGGGGGACGGGGACGTTCCGAGGTACACAGTTTTGGGAACCGCTCAGAAGCCCCAGGTGTGGAAGTGGTCGAACCATTCGCGCGCCGCCGACAGGATCTGGGCTTCGGTCATGGCGTTCAGATTGCTGTCCATGGCGCCCACCACTTTGGCCGCCGTGGCGGGGTGCTTGTGCTCGAGGAACTGCGTGAAGCGCAGGATGTGGTCGGCCTTGCCTGTGCCGTGCCCGATGATCAGGATCTCGTTCGTGTCGGCAACCGCTTGGGCGATCGACTCGTAGAAGCGCCGGTTGTCGTGATCGGTGTCATGGCCGCGGTTGTGCTGGGCCTGGCGCACGTGATGGTGCTGACCCTGGTCGCTCGGAGCGTGCAGCCGCTGGGGGGCCGAGCCCTTCTCCATTCCGGCGTTCCAGACTCGGGCTTCGTCCCGTGTGATCGCCACGATCGCCATGGCACTTCGAGCAGTCATCGACATCGCGTGTCCTCCGGCCCGACACGGTAGGAACCGGCGGGTGTCCACGAGGCTCGACGGATGTACCCGATTTCCGAGGTGGGAGTTACCGTGAGCGCCGTGAACGGCGCCGAAGCCCTGTTGCGCACACTCGTCGCGGCGGACGTCGACGTGTGTTTCGCCAATCCGGGCACGTCCGAAATGCACTTCGTGGCCGCCCTCGACCGTGTTTCCGGGATGCGGGCCGTCCTCGGTTTGTTCGAAGGTGTCGTCACCGGCATGGCCGACGGCTACGCCCGCATGGCCGGCAAACCGGCGGTGACCCTGCTCCACCTCGGGCCCGGACTCGCCAACGGCTTGGCCAATCTGCACAACGCACGCCGGGCCGCTTCGCCGATCGTGAACGTCGTGGGCGACCACGCCGTCACCCACGCGCAGTACGACGCGCCGCTGGCGTCCGATGTTGTCGGATTCGCGCGACCGGTTTCGGCGTGGGTTCATTCGGCCGTGAGTGCCCGCACCGTGGGTGCCGACGCGGCGCGCGCGGTGCAAGCCGCCCGTCAGTATCCGGGACAGATCGCCACCCTCATCCTGCCGGCCGACGTGGCCTGGAACGAAGGGGCGACGCCGGCTCCGGCTCTCGCGCCCGTGGGTCCGGCCGAGGTGTCGAGCGATGCGGTCGCGACGGCCGTCGCGGCGGTTCGATCGGCCGGATCGCGGGCCGCCATCCTGATGCGTGGTGATGTCCTGCACGATCGCGGACTCCGCGCCGCCGGTCGCATCGCGGCCGCGACCGGCGCCCGACTTCTGTGCGACACCTTCGCCCCTCGTCTGGCGCGCGGTGCGGGTCGCGTGGCCGTCGAGCGTCTGCCCTACTTCGCCGAACAACTCGTCGAGTCGCTGGCGTCGATCGAGCACTTGATCATCGTCGGCTCGAAGCCCCCGGTGTCCTTCTTCGCGTATCCGGGCAAACCCGGTTGGTGCACCCCCGAGGGTGCCGCCATCACCTACTTGGCTCACGCCCACGAAGACGGTGTGGGTGCGCTCGAAGCGGTCGCGGCCGAGTTCTCGTCCAAGCCGATCGTGGTCGACCTCGCGCTGCCCGACGAACCGACGGGGCCCCTCAATCAATTCTCGATCGGACAGGTGATCGCGCGGTACCTGCCCGAGGACGCGATCGTTTCCGACGAAGCCGCCACCAACGGCCTCGGACCGGGTTCGGCTCTGGCGACCGCTCGTCCGTACGACCACTTGTCGCTCACCGGCGGCTCGATCGGTCAGGGTCTGCCACTGGCCGGCGGTGCCGCGGTCGCGTGCCCCGATCGCAAGGTGGTGTGTCTGCACGGTGACGGTGGCGCGATGTACACCGTGCAGTCGTTGTGGACGCAGGCTCGCGAGAACCTCGACGTCACCACAGTCATCTTCTCGAACCGCGCGTATTCGATTCTCCAGATCGAACTGTCGCGCACCGGCGCCCGAGATCTGCTGGGCGAGGGGGACAACAAGGCCTTGTCGATGTTCGACCTGTCGAATCCCGACCTCGATTGGGTTCAGTTGGCCGGGGGCATGGGTGTATCCGCGGTGCGAGTGCACGACGTCGCGGAATTCTCGAGTGCGTTCCAGTCGGCCATGAAGCAACGTGGCCCGCGCTTGATCGAAGCGGTTCTCTGATCAGTTGCGTCGAACGAGGCGCACCACCGGAATCACCCGCGGTGAAGCCTTGGCTTCGTATTCGTCGTATTGCGGGAAGATGGTCGCCATGATCGACCACAGGCGCGCGCGTTCGGTCGGTTCGTCGACCACGTGCGCGGTGGCCCAGAACTGATCGGCCGCGACCTGCAACCACACATCGGGGTTGGCGAGCATGTTGTCGAGCCACAGCGGATTGTCGGGCGCGCCACCCTTCGACGCAATGAGCACCAGATCGTCTCCGTCGCGTCCGTAGATGAGGGCGCTGCGCGTCCACTTCCCCGATGACTTGCCCTTCACCGTGACGAGCAGACACGGGAGGCCGCGCCACAGATGCCCGTCCTCGCCGTTCGTCGCGACGTACCGCTCGATGTGTTCGCGGACGAATGGGGTGGGACTGTCGTGAATGGGTGACGGTGCGGCTGTGTTCATGAGATCTTGTCCAGTGCCGATCGGAGGTCTTCGCACAAGTCGTGGGCCGATTCGACCCCGACGCTCAATCGAACGAGCGAGTCGGGAACCTGCAGCGGCGATCCGGCCGCCGACGCGTGCGTCATGCGACCGGGGTGCTCGATGAGGCTCTCGACGGCTCCCAGTGATTCGGCCAGCGTGAAGATGCGGGTGCTCTTGGCCACGGTGAGCGCGGCTTCGACACCACCCTTCAACGTGAAACTGACCATGCCCCCGAAGTCACGCATCTGCTTGGCGGCCGCGGCGTGACCCGGGTGATCGGGAAGTTGCGGATACAGAACACGATCGACGGCAGGGTGACCGAGGAGCAGGTCGACCACCGCACGGGCATTGGAGCAGTGGCGCTCCATGCGCAGAGCCAGTGTCTTCACGCCGCGCAGAACCAAGTAGCAGTCGAATGGCGCCGGAACGCCGCCCGCGGCATTCTGCGTGTAGCGCAGGCGTTCGGCCAACGAGTCGTCGTTCAGAGCGAGAAAGCCGCCCACCACGTCGCTGTGGCCGCCCAGGTACTTCGTGGCGGAGTGCACCACGATGTCGGCTCCGTGGTCGAGCGGCTGCTGCAGGTACGGAGTGGCGAACGTGTTGTCGACGACGACGATGGCACCGTTGGCGTGGGCGATCTCGGCCACGGCCGAGATGTCGATGCACGTGAGCAACGGATTGGTGGGGGTCTCGAGCCAGACGATCTTGGTGTCGTTCGGCCAATGGGCGCGCAGCGATGCGACGTCGGTGAGATCGACCGCGCTCCACGGGAACCCGAGCGGCGACCACACCTTGGCGATGAGGCGGAACGTTCCGCCGTACGCATCGTTGCCGAGCAGCACCCGCCCGCCGGGTGGGAGAAGGCGCAAGACGTTGTCCTCGGCGGCCAGTCCGCTGGCGAAGGCCAGACCGTGCTTGGCGTTCTCGAGCGACGCCACACAGGCCTCGAGCGCCGAGCGGGTGGGATTGCCGCTGCGCGAGTATTCGAAGCCCTTGTGCTCGCCCACACTCGACTGAGCGAAGGTCGTGCTGAGCGTGATCGGGGTGACCACGGCGCCGGTGGTCGGATCGGGGTCCTGGCCGACGTGGATCGCGCGAGTCTCGAAACCCCAGCCGGTCTCGGCTTCGAGGTCACCCACGGCGCGCCTCGTTCTCGTTGGCCAGCACTTCGAAGTACTGCAGCAAGTCGGTGCGAGTGAGAACGCTCAGTGGACGACCGCCCGACAGCACCAACAGAGCCGGCGCACGATCGAGCATTTCGACGGCCTTCGAGACCTTCTGACCGACGCCGATCGTGGGCAACTTGGGTCCCATCACCTTTTCGACTTCGGTGTTCATGACCGACGGGTCGGCGTAGATGGCTTCCATCAACTCGAGTTCGTCGACCGAACCGGACACTTCGGCGTTCGCGAAGGGAGGTGTGTTCTTGCACACGGGCAGCTGGCTGACTCCGTTGGCGCGCATCACGTCGATGGCGTGACGCACCGTGCTCGACGGGTTGACGTAGAGAAGCGACGGTGTGTCGCCTCGTGTGTCGAGCACAGCGCCGACGCACTGGTCGCATTCGCGCAGGAATCCGAAGTTGGCCATCCAGTCGTCGTCGAAGACGCGCGACAGGTATCCGCGTCCGGAGTCGGGATTGAGCACGACGATGATGTCGTTCGGATCGGCGTTCTTGGCCACCTTGATGGCGGCGGCCACGGCGAGACCCCCCGACCCTCCGATGAGAATTCCTTCGGTGCGGCTCACGTCGCGGGCCATGAGGAACGCTTCTTCGTCGCTGACGGCGATCACTTCGTCGTACAGTTCGGGATCCCATGCGGCCGGATAGAAGTCTTCGCCGACTCCTTCGACGAGATACGGACGACCCGAGCCGCCCGAGAACACCGAGGCGTCCGGATCGGCGGCGACGATTCGCACGTTCGGGTTCTGCTGCTTCAGGTAGCGCGCGGTGCCGGTGATCGTTCCGCAGGTTCCGGCGCCGGCCACGAAATGCGTGACGCGTCCGGCGGTCTGCTGCCAGATTTCCGGCCCGGTCGTCTTCACATGGGCGAGAGGGTTGTTCGGGTTGGCGTACTGGTTGGGGCGGAACGCGTTGCGCTCGAACGTGAGGCGTTCGGCCACCTTGTAGTAGCTCGACGGATCTTCGGGCGGAACCGCCACCGGGCACACGACCACTTCGGCTCCGTACGCGCGCAACAGCGACACCTTCTCGGGCGCCACCTTGTCGGTCATCACGAACACGCACTTGTAGCCGCGCTGGGCCGCGACGATCGCCAGACCCACGCCGGTGTTGCCGCTGGTCGGTTCGACGATGGTGCCACCCGGTTGCAGAAGGCCTTCGCGCTCGGCGGCCAGAATCATCTCGAGCGCCGGTCGATCCTTGGCCGAGCCCCCTGGATTGGTCGTCTCCATCTTCATGGTGAGCAGCGAAGGGATCTCGTACTTCTCCGAGATCTTGCGGAGGCGAACGAGGGGAGTGGCCCCGATGAGGTCGATCACCGAGTCGGCGATGTGCGTGCCGTGCAGACGAGCGTCGAGTGAATCGTCACCCCAGGGCATGGGGTCAGCGTAACGGCGCGACGAGTTCGCTCAGCCAGCGGGGTAGGCGAACCGGACGACCCTTGTCGTTCACGCAGGCGTGGACCGTCGTCGCCGTGGACGTGACCGCCCCATCGACCGTGAGCAGGTACTGGATGGTGAACGAGGCGCGAGTCGCCGAGGTGACGCGCAGGTGAACGGTCACCACGTCGTCGAAGTGCAGGGGCTGGCGGTAGGCGAGGTGGGCCTCGAGTACCGCGTAGTCGACACCCTCGCTGCGCTCGGCGTCGTACGGGTGGCCGATCGACCGCAAGTACTCCACCCGGGCTTCCTCCAGGTAGGGCAGGTAGCGGCTGTGGTGGACGATGCCCATCGCGTCGGTCTCGGCGAACCGGACGCGGATGTCGTGCCGAAAGGCGTAGTCCCCGGGATCGCCGCTCGGACGATCGTCGCGAATCGAAGACGGCTCAGGCGAACGGTGTGACACGAGATGACCGTACCTCCCCGGAGTATTGGGACTTTTCTTGGCATAAGGTGGGGGAGACGGGCACGTGGCCCGGTCCAGACAGAAACGAGTACCGCCGTGGCAATCGGCACAGTGAAGTTCTTCAATGCAGAGAAGGGTTACGGGTTCATCTCCCGTGAGGACGGCCCCGACGTGTTCGTCCACTTCTCTCAGATCCAGGCGAAGGGCTTCAAGACCCTGCAAGAGGGTCAGAAGGTCGAGTTCGAAGTCGGACCCGGCCGCAAGGGCGACGAAGCCCGCGACGTCCGCGCGATCGACTGACGATCACGCGCCGATCGGCGCAACCACCGCGTTCAACAGCGCGATCAGAACGCTCGGCTCGATTTCGATGTCGAGTCCGCGTCGTCCCCCCGACACGAAAATCGTGTCGGCCAACTCACATGTCTCGTCGATCACCGTCGGCAACCTTTTGCGTTGTCCGAAGGGGCTGATGCCGCCGACCACGTATCCAGTGAGTCGTTCGGCGTCGCGTCGATCGAGCATCTCGGCTTTCTTGGCATCGAGCGCGTGCGCGATGCCCTTGAGCGACAGCTGCGTCGACACCGGCACGATGCCGACGGCATGGGGAGTGCTGGAGCCGTGCAGCGTCACCAACAGCGTCTTGAAGACGCGGGCCTCGTCCACGCCCAGCGCGGCGGCGGCGGCCTTGCCGTAGCCGAGTTCGCCGGGGGCGATCTCGTTGTCGAACTCGTGCACCGAGTAGACGACTCGGGCGGCATCGAGGGCCACGATCGCTGGTGTTCCGCCGGCCATGGTGAATCGATGACGACCCTAGTCAGCGCCCCATTGTTACGTCTGTCCCGGTCCGGTACGTCCGACCCGTTGGCGAACTCGTTAGAGTTCCTCAACCCCCTCACGAACCCGTATGACCGCTCAGCACCCCGATTTCGACCTCGAACAGGCGCACATCGACCGGGCCTACGACTGCCTCGAGCGGAGTCGTCAGGACGCCTGGAAGGTTCGAGGCCTCACCGAGGCCGGCACCGGCGGGACGTTCCAGAACCGCTTCGAGCGCAACGCGATCGACGAGCAGTTGGTGCGCCGTCTCACCGAACTCGAACTCGGTGACGCGGCTCTGGTGTTCGGGCGGATCGACCGGGTGAGCGACGACGCCCCGGGAACCGAAAGCTTCCACATCGGACGCCTGGCCGTGGCCGACGAGAATCGCGACCCGGTCGTCGTCGACTGGCGAGCCCCGGTGGCCGAGCCGTTCTATCGAGCCACCGGCCGTCAGCCCATGGGATTGGCTCGTCGTCGCCACTTCGTGGTCGAGGGTCCCAAGTTGCTCGGCATCGAGGACGAGTTGTTCGGGGAAGGTCACCTCGGCATCGGGCACGACGACGGACTCGTCGACGGCGCCGTCGTCCACTCCACCGGTCTGCGCGGCTACTCCACGCTCATGGCCTCCATCGAGCGCGGCCGCACCGGTCAGCTCGGCGACATCGTCGCCACCATTCAGGCCGAGCAGGACGAGATCATTCGCTCACCGCAGGCCGGCGTGCTCGTCGTCCAAGGCGGACCGGGCACGGGCAAGACCGTGGTCGCGCTCCACCGCGCCGCCTACCTGCTGTACACCAATCGCTTTCCGCTCGAAGACCAAGGTGTGCTCGTCATCGGGCCCAATCGAGTGTTCCTGCGCTACATCGAACGCGTACTGCCGTCGCTCGGTGAGGCCGGCATCGAGCAAGTGGTTCTGGCCGATCTCGTACCCGATGTGCTGGTGGCGTCAGCGGCCGATGTCGATGCGTATCGCGACTCCGAAATCGGCGCGCGCACCAAGGGTGACGTGCGCATGGTCGACGTGATCGACAAAGCCGTGCTCGACCGCGAACGACCGTTGCGCGACGACATCGTTCTGCCGTTCCGGACCGGCTACGTGCGTTTGCGGGCCAGCGACTCCGAGCGGATCATCAAGGCGGCCCGCCGTCGGTTCCGGCGTCACAACTCGGGGCGCAAGTGGGTCGAGACCGAGGTCTGGACGGCGGTGGCATCGACGTGGCGCGAAGGGAACGTGTCGGCCACCGAGATGCGCGATGCTCTGCGAGGAACCGACGAGATGCGGACGGCGTTCGAGCGCATGTGGCCGCTGCTCACTCCCGCTCAGTTGCTGCACGATCTGTTCGGATCGAAGGCGCTTCTCAAGTCGGCCGGCCAGAAGTACCTCACCGAGGCCGAGATCGAATCCCTGTATCGCCCGCGTTCAGCCGATGTGAACGATGTGCGCTGGACCGAAGCCGATGTCGCGTTGCTCGACGAAGCGTTCGTGGCCCTCGGACCCAAACCCGGCAAGAACGGCAAGATCGACGAGGCCGACGAGATCAGAACCTACGGTCACATCGTCGTCGACGAGGTTCAGGATCTCACTCCGATGCAATTGCTCATGGTGGCCCGTCGTTCGTTGTCCGGATCGATGACCATCGTGGGCGACATCGCTCAGGCGACGGGTCCGCACGCTCCCGAGTCGTGGGACGACGTGCTGCAGCATCTGTCGGCGGCGCGTCGCGGTCGCGACGACGTGAATCGGGTCATCGGACTCTCGGTGGGATACCGCATCCCGGGTCAGATCATGGAACTCGCGAATCGTGTGATGGAAGCGGCCACCCCGGGCCTTCGCGCACCCACGGCCGTTCGCCTCGGCCCCGAACCGCCGTCGTTCGTGTCGGTGACGCAGGACGGTCTGCTCGATGCGGTCGTCGCCACGACGGCGCACATGGTCGAGGCGGTTGGCGGTGGCAACGTCGCCGTGGTGACCCCCAACGGCTTGGCCGATGAGGTGTCGCTCGCGTTGTCGGCGGCCCGTATCGAACACGGCCGCGCGTCGCGCACGGGCCTCGACACCGGCGTCACCGTGGTGCCGGTCGGTCTCGTGAAAGGTCTCGAACTCGACGGAGTGGTGGTGGTCGAACCCGGTCGCATCGTCTCCGACGAACGCGAAGGGATGCGCTCGCTGTACGTCGCCCTCACGCGCTCGACGCAACGGCTGGCGATCGTCCACGCCGATCAGTTGCCGACTCCGCTGCGCGTCGAGTAGTCGCTCAGAAGTCGGCGAGATACTCGTCGATCACGATGCGCGCGAACTTGGCCGCCTTGTCGGCGTCGGCCGGTCGATTCCGCTCGACCGCGGTGCGCGCCTGCGCCACCATGCGGGCCAAGGTCTCGGCGGCCTCCGGATCGTTGGACTCGACCTCGTTGACGGCGGCGGTCCAGATCGCCTCGATCACGGTGAGTTGATCGATCTTGGTTCCCTCGGGCTTGGCCACGTTGTCGGGACGTGGCCCGATGCGCGACGACAGGATCGCCATCTCATCGGCGAGTCGGGGAAGAAGTTCGGCCGCCGAACCCTGCGGAATCGTCACCACGGCCGCAACAGTGGTGGACGGTGCGATGCGCGAGTCGTCGTAGGTGGTGGCGCCGCACGCGCTGGCGATCGCCAACGACGCGACGAGAGCGCAGGCGGCGAGTGGGCGACGATCGAGCATCGGCGATCAGGCGGTGACGAGGATGCGCGCCGAGGCGAACGAATCGACGGCGATCGAGCGACCTTCGATCTCGACCGCGACGGAACCGTCGGTGTTGATGCGCTCGATCTGACCGGAGCGACCGGGCAGCATGCTCGAACTCTGCAGGAAGTCGAGCAGACCCGGAGTGAACTCGAGTTCTTCGGGGATGCGGGCGACCGTGAACGACGAACCGGCGCTGAGGCTTCCGAGCGGAAGCAGATCGGGGAGGATGTAGCTGGAGCCGGGAATCGGGTTGCCGTGCGGGCACGTGGTGGGCGAACCGAGCAGGCGATTCATGGCGGTTTCGACCGAATCGCTCATGACGTGTTCCCACTTGCCGGCTTCCTGGTGCGCTTCGGCCCAACTGAGTCCGAGAACGTCGGTGAGGAAGCGTTCGGCCAGTCGATGACGGCGCACGACCTTCTGGGCCAGTTCGAGACCCGAGGCGGTGAGGGAGATCACCTGGCCGTCGGCGGTCACGAGCCCGGCCTTGCGCATCTTCTCGATCATCTGCGACACCGACGCGCGACTCACACCGATTCGCTCGGCGATACGCGCGCGGATGACGTCGAAATCGTCCTCACCCAGTTCGAAGATGCATTCGCAGTACTCCTCGAAAGCGGGGTGGCGCTCGGACGACGGGATCACACCGCCGAGGCTAGTCGTGGCTTCGCGACGGCTCTACTGTGGCGACGTGGCCGATGACCAGTGGTTGCCGCCTCCGCCCACCTGGGTCGATCCGCCTCGTCGTTCGTGGCGTCCGCTCGCATTCGGGACACTGGCCGCGGCGGTGGTGGCGGCCGTGGTCGTGATCGTGGCGGCGGCCTTCCTCGAAGACGACGAGCGCGATCAGTCGGAGATCAGCCGGGCTTTTCAGACGTACGTCGACGGCATCGAGTTCCAGAGTGACGGTTTCGCCGAACTCACCGAGTGCCCGATCGGCTCTCCGGCCGAGTGGGCCCGTGCGGTGAGCGACTCGGTCGAACTGGACGCCGACGTGGCCGCCGGCGACGAGTACAGCGAGGCGTACGAGCGGGCGTCCGATTATCCCGCGCTCGTCCAGTGCTTCGTGACGAGTGACGTGAACGACGGTGTCGGGCCCACAGCGTTCGGCGTCTCGGTGTCCGAACTTCCTTCCGGCTCGTACCGCTCCTTTCTCACGTTCGACGCCTACGGCGAAGACGTCGACGTGTCGGTCGACGTGCAGACGCGTCGGGGAGTGGCCGGACTCGAGGGCGACGTGTTCGGGTACTGCTATCGCGGCGAGGAGGTGAGCGGCTGCGGGGCCGACTTCGTCGACCGCGAGAACGGCGTGGCCCTCAGCGTCTACTTGCAGGGAACCGATCGAACCGCCGACGAGACCGTCATCGCACTGGAGGAAGTGCTCGAGGGCATGGTCGACGCCCTGCTCGACGGAGTCCGAACGAATCAAACGCCGGTCACCGTCCCGGGGGCCGATCTCTGACCCCGCGTCGGGTCACTCGAAAACGACGCCCTGGGCGAGCGGAAGATCGTTGGAGTAGTTGACCGTCGCGGTGGAGCGCCGCATGTACGCCTTCCACGAGTCGCTGCCGCTCTCGCGACCGCCCCCGGTCTCCTTCTCGCCGCCGAAGGCTCCGCCGATCTCGGCGCCGGACGGACCGATGTTCACGTTGGCGATACCGCAGTCGCTTCCGGACGGGCCGGTGAAACGCTCGGCTTCGCGCAGATCGGTCGTGAAGATGCTCGAAGCGAGTCCCTGCGGGACGTCGTTCTGGAGTGCGATGGCTCGATCGAAGTCGTCGTAGGCCATCACGTAGAGAATCGGCGCGAAGGTCTCGGTGCGCACGATGTCGGTCTGCTCGGGCATCCGAACGACGGCCGGAGACACGTACGCCGCATCGGGGGAGGCGTCGGCGTGCACGCGATCGCCGCCGACGACGGTTCCGCCATCGCGTCGCGCCTGATCGAGGGCCGACTGCATGGTCTGCAGAGACTTCATCGAGATGAGCGGCCCGACCAAGGGTTCGTCGACGAGCGGATTGCCGATGCGCAGCGAGGAGAACGCTCGTGAAACGCGGTCGGCGACCTCGTCGACGCGCGAACGATGAACGATCAGGCGCCGCAACGTCGTGCAGCGTTGGCCGGCGGTGCCGGCGGCCGCGAACGTGATGCCGCGCACGGCGAGATCGAGATCGGCGCTCGGCGTGACGATGGCGGCGTTGTTCCCGCCGAGTTCGAGGATCGAGCGCCCGAAGCGGGCCGCCACCACCGGGGCGACCTCGCGGCCCATGCGAGTGGATCCGGTGGCCGACACCAGTGGTGCCCGCCGATCGGCCACGAGTGCCTTTCCGACTTCGGCATCGCCCGACACGATCTGGAAGAGCTCGGCGGGGGCGCCGGCTGCGCGCGCGGCGCGGCGGGCCAGGACGTTCGTCGCCACCGCCGTGACCGTCGATGCGTCCGAGGGCTTCCACACCACGGGATCGCCGCAGATGATGGCGAGAGCGGCGTTCCACGACCACACGGCGACGGGAAAGTTGAACGCGGTGACGACCGCGATGGGCCCGTACGGGTGCCATGTTTCGGTGAGGCGATGACCGGGTCGCTCGGTCGCGATCGAGAGACCGTGCAGTTGGCGCGAGAGACCGACCGCGAAATCGCAGATGTCGATCATCTCTTGAACTTCACCGAGCGCCTCCGAGCGGATCTTGCCCGCTTCGATCTGAACCAGGGTGGCGAGGTGGTCCTTGTGGCGGCGCAGTTCTTCGCCGAGGAGTCGAACCACTTCGCCGCGGCGCGGGGCCGGAACGTCGCGCCACGAAAGGAACACGTCGGACGCGGTGGCGAGGGCATGGTCGACACTCGTCGCCACGTGCTTGCTCGCCACACGGTCGTAGTCGAGGCCGTTGATGGGCGATCGGGCGACCGCATCCGAACCGCCCAGGACATCACCGGCTCCGAGAGCCTCGAGTGCCTCGGTGGCGAGACGACGAATGTCGGCGGCGGATGACGCGGTGAATGACGCGCGGGTCATGGTGACAACTCCTTCGAGTCAGTCGACGACGAGCGATGGAACGAAGATGCGCGAAGCCGGAGATCCGGAGTCGATCGCGTCGGCGGCCAGGATCACGGCGGCTCCGGTGTACGCGGTGCGCTCGCCGGCCGGGAAGTTCTCGCGACTCGGGTACACCACGCCGGTCCAGTACGAGCCGTCGTCGTGACGGTGGGCGCGCGTCCAGAGCAGGAGATCGGTGGCGGTCGCGATGTCGCCGGCCGCGGTGTGGGCGAGCGAGCATTCGGCGGTTTCGGCCGCGGTCACCCACGGTTCGTCGCTGACGCAGCGAATGCCGCGACCCTCCATGGCGAAGGTTCCCCATCCCTGCGCCAGGCGAGCCCGGGCGGCGTCGCCCTCCATCGCGTTGGTGAGCACCGGGTAATACCAGTCCATGGCCCAGCGGGTCTTCGGTTCGAACGCGTCGGGGCGCGTGCAGATGACGGTGCGCAAGGTGTCGGCGGCTTCGCGCCAATGCGGACGCTCGTCGCCCACCAGTTCGGCCAACTCGACCGCGCAGGTGAGCGCGTGCCAGATGGACGAGGATCCGGTGAGGAGTGCGTAGTCCCACGGCGAAGCGTGCTCCTCGCGGGCCCACAGGATGGTTCCGTCGTGGCGCCGCATCGAGAGCACCCACTCGATCGCGCGCTCGACGGTGGGCCACATGTGATCGACGAAGCCGCGGTCCCAGGTGCACAGCCAGTGGTGCCACACGCCGGCGGCGACATAGGCGCAGACGTTGGTGTCGAGTTTGGGCTCTTCCACGAAGCCACCGGGTAGGTAGTAGTTGAACCACCAGCCGTCGCGGTGCTGCGTGTTCTTGAGCCAGTCGTAGGCGCGTTCGGCGCGAGAATGCAGGCCGGCGATGTCGAGCGCCATGGCCGTCTCGACATGGTTCCAGGGGTCGCAGTGCCCACCCTCGAACCACGGGATCATTCCGGAATCGAGTTGCAGACGGGCGATCGACTCGGCGGTCTGGACCACCTCGTCGGCGCTCAGGACACCCTCGATGTGCGGGACACCGAGATGACGGATCAAAGTCATGCGTTCACCAGCTCTCGAACGGGCGCGGAGCGGCGAGCGGGAGCCGGACGCTTGACGGCGTAGACGATGAGGCTCTTGCCCATCACGGGCGAGAGCACGCGCTCGACGGCGCGGACCGAACGGGGTTGCTTGACGATGTCCCATTCGAGGAACTTCTTGTAGCCGTTGACGAGTCGATGATCGTCGCGACGCGGGCCAACGGCGCACTTGAGCCACCAGTACGGTGAGTGCAGGGCGTGCGCATGATGATGGCCGCGCACATCGAGGCCGGCGGCGCGCAACTTCGCTTCGAGTTCGGTGCGGCTGTAGATGCGCACGTGGCCGCCCACCGATTTGGGTGCGTGATACTCGTCGGACAACTTCCAGTTGATCTTCTCGGGCCACCATGACGGAACGGTGCAGGCGAAGGTTCCGCCGGGACGAAGCACGCGAGCCAGTTCGGCGATGGCCGCCACGTCGTCCTGGATGTGTTCGAGTACCTCGGAGGTGATCACCCGATCGAACGTGCCGTCATCGAACGGAAGACGGGTGGCATCGCCGCGCATGACGCCCACGTACGAGTCGCGCTCGATCTCTCCGGCCTGCATCATGGCGGCGAAGGTGGCTCGGGTGGTGCGCACTTCGTCGTCGGCGTAATCGAGGGCGACGATTCGGCCCCCGCGGCGCGCAACTTCGTAGGCATGACGCCCGAAACCTGCTCCGGCGTCGAGGACGAGATCGCCCGGCGTGAGTCCGAGTCGTTCGAAGCGAACGGTGAGCACGACGTCAGCCCTTCAGCCGTCCGTTGCGGCGCAACTTCTCGATGTTGGCGGGCATGGAAAGAACCTCGCGGTACTGATCGACCGTCATCTCGGCGCAGCGACGCCAGGTCCAGCGATCGACCACGCGCTGGCGGCCGTTGGCACCGACACGGGCGCGCAGTTCGGCATCGTCGAGTCCGCGGCGCAACGCGCCCGCCAAGGCTTCGGCGTCGCCGGCCCGACACTGCAGAACGGTGTCGCCGTCCTGGCCGGTGACTTCGGGAAGCGCGCCGCCATCGGTGGCCACCAAGCAGATTCCGGTGCACATGGCTTCGATGGCGGGCAGGCTGAATCCTTCGTAGAGCGACGGAACCACGGCCAGTTCGGCTTCGGCGTACAGCTCGACAATTCGCTCGTCGGGAACTCCGGACACGAACTGGATGTGCGGACGCAGGCCCAACTTGTCGATGAGATCCATGCTCTTGCCGGGTTTCGGCTTGCCGATGATGGTGAGGGTGACGTCGCGTTCGGTGCGCAACTTGGCCATCGCTTCGAGCAGATACGCCAACCCCTTCAGGGCCACGTCGGCCGACGCGGTGGTGATGAGTCGGCCCGGCACGCGCGCGACGTGGGGCAGAGGTTTGAAGAGTTCGGGATCGACGCCCACCGGAACGAGACGCATGCGATCGAACGAGACACCCATGTCGCCGTGGATGTCCTTGATGCTGTTCTCGCTCACCACGACGATGCGCGGCATGCGGCTCGCCACACGACCCTGCATCTTCACGAACGAGTAGAAGCGGCTCACACCGAACTTCTTGCGCCAGTTCGGGGCGTGATCCATCTCGAGCGCGCGATCGCGTGTGATGGGGTGGTGCAACGTGACGATCGTGGGGATGAGCTTCTCGAGGCCGAGGATCCCGTAGCCGAGGCACTGGTTGTCGTGCACCAGATCGAACTCGGACACGCGCTGTGCGAGGTGACGCTTCACCCGAGCGCTGAACGCGGCCGGCTCGGCGAACTGTCCGGTGAGGAAGAGTCCGACCTCGAGCCAGTCCTCGCGGGTCTTCAGTTCCCAGATGGCCGGGAAGCGGAACGGATAATGGTCGTTGACGAGGTCGAGACTCGGGAGCTTCGTGAGTGTGATGCGGTCGTCGAGCACCGGATACGGCTGCCCGCCGAACACCTCGACCGAGTGACCGAGGTCGACGAGGGCCTTGGTGAGGTGACGGGTGTACACGCCCTGGCCTCCCACATGCGGTTTGCCGCGGTACGTGAGGTACGCGAGGCGAAGGGGACCGTTGGGGTCCAGCGCTGCGGGCATGAGAGCCGAGGCTACCGGCGGGTCACTTTCAGCACTTGTTGACTTGAGTGGCCGATCCGGTCCCGGTGCTGGTCAAACCCGACGTCGACCGGGCGGTGAGGCGGATCTGGGCGGTGACTGCTCCCGTGGGCGTGTCGGTGACGGTGCCGCGCCATGTGGAAGCCGAGGCGAGGGCCAACTTCACCGGGCGAACTCCGAGCGTCTTTTTGTCGACATTGAAGAACTCGACCTCGCCGAAAACCTGAATGCCGGTTTCGGTGGTGGTGACGACTCCTTGGACGCCGAGTGTGCTGCACGATGGGAAGGTGCCCGCCACCTTGCCGAGCGTGAGGGTGCGTTGAGGTGCTGCAGTCGTCGTTGTCGTCTTGGGTGGTGTCGTTGTCGTAGTCGTCTTGGGCGGCGTGGTGGTCGTTGTCGTCGACTTGGGTGGTGACGTCGTCGTTGTCGTCTTGGGCGGCAACGTTGTTGTCGTCTTCATCGGTACCGTCGTCACGGGCGTCGGTGCGGGGGAAAGTGCGTTCGCCGGTGCGGTCGTGGAAGTCGGCACCGATGTCGTCGTGGCGGGAGAACCCGCCGGCGCGAGCGGAGTGTTCGTCTCGGTGGGTGCGGCCGGCGGCCCCCCGGCACCGCTGTTGCCGCTACTGCCACCGTTGCCGGCGGCCGGTGGTGCGGGCACCATCGGTGAGACCACCCCGGCCACCGTGCTGTCGACGGTGTCGCCGTCGCTCGAATCGAGGGCGGTGTCACCGGTGATGTCGGTGGGAGCGATCGACGTCGCTTCGGTCGTGTCGCCGGCTGGTTCCTCGTCGTTCGACTGCGCCACCAGCACACCGCCGACCACCGCGAGCACGGCGATCGACGAACCGACGAGGGCGAAAAGAGCGCGACGACCGAGGCGCGCCGCGCGCGGGAAACCGGTGCGCGCATCGAAACGGAGTCGCGAGGAGGATCCGGACGACGCGGACGTCGATCCTGACGTCGATCCTGACGTCGATCCTGACGTCGATCCTGATGTCGACGTCGAATCCGTGGGGCCCGATCCCGAGTCCGTAACCGGCCCGACGTTGGCGGTGGCCGCGAGCACGCGATCGCGCAGACCGAAGGGCAGGACGAAGGCCGGGGCGGCGCCGAAGAGAGCCAGCGGGGCCAGGGTCTTGCGGCTGCGATCGCACGTCGCGCATTCCTCGATGTGCCGGTTGACGCGCTTGCGAATGAGCACCGTGAACTCGCCGTCCCACGCGGCGAGCATTCGATCGAGATCGGGGCAGTCGCGTCGACCGGCCTTGGCCACCGCGTAGGCGCCGAGACTCTTCTCCACGCGATCGCGCATTCGGTGAACGAGCGAGTAACTCTGTTCGGCCGTCACGCCGAGAGCATCGGCGAGATCGGAGCCGCTCAGACCTTGGCGCACCGAGAGTTCGAGCACGAGGCGGTCGCGTTCGTCGAGTCCGGCCGACGCCGAGCGCACCATCGACGCCAGCTCCTCGTAGGCGACGGCTTCGCCCGCCTGCCGCGGGTCGTAGGAAGCCGGCACGTCAGGAACCGTCTCGCTCTGGAAGTCGGTGGGAACCGCACGCTTGCGCTTCTTGGTTCGCCGGTAGACCTCGTTGCGCAGCACGGCGTAGAGCCACGGCTTGAGGCGATCGGGCTCGCGCAATTGATCGAGGCGCTCGGCCGCGATCACGAAGACGTCCTGCACCATGTCGGACGCATCGTGCCGATCGGACAGCATCGCGCGAGCGGTGTCGTACAGGCCCGGGGCGTAGCGGTCGTAGATCGTCGCCAGCGCGGTGCGATCGCCGCTCAGATAGGCGGAGACGAGTTGGGCGTCGGTCGTGGTGGTCATGGTTGGTCGTCTCCACGTCGGGTGAGAGACGTGGTGGGATGAGATCTCGCAGAAAGTCTGCCCGACGATCGCCTCGTTGGCAGGACGTTCGTCACGCCCGAGCCGTACGGGGAACCCACTCGATCGTGAATCGGTGGGTGAGGGGATGCTCTGGCGTGACCACCGTCGGAGCGTGGTTCAGCCCGTTGGGCGGCCCGGATTGGGGTTCCACGCAGGTCGCATGCGACGGCTCGTCGTAGACCACCCAGTACCGACACGTGCTCGTGAGTTCGAGATCGAAGGTGTCGTAGCGAAGCGTCAAGATCTCTTGAGGATCGACGAAGCAGTCGTCGATCGTGCCGGGAACGAGATCGGGAATCACGGACTCCGAGGGTCGGGCGATGCCTTCGTCGTCGCGAGGATGCATGGCTCGGAATCGCAGGCGAGTCGTGCGCGGTTCGACGAACCACGGATGCCAGCCGACCTGAGCGGGCATCGATTCATCGGCGACGACCGTCAATTCGTGATCGACGCGTCCGAGATTCGGCGACTCGTGACTCAATGAGATGAGGTGCTCGACACGACCTCGGAAGGGCCACGCGTCGCCGAGATCGCACCGGAGCCGGCACGTCGCGACATCGACGTCGATGACGCTCCACCGGGATTCGAACACGGTGCCGTGAATCGCGTGCGGAGCCATGTTGACGGGCAACGAGTGGTGGTGACCTCCGAATCCGAACCGGCCGTGGCGAACGCGTCCGGCGAAGGGCACCATCGGATACGAACCCCAGCCGAGGGACGAGGCGGCCGAAGTGACGAGGACTTCGTGACCATCGAAGCGCAGCGAAGCCAGACGGCCCCCGCACTCGTCGTCGACACGGGCGCGGTGCGGGCCGGCGGCGAGCTCGATCACCCGATCATCATGCCAGGATCGGTCGTGTGGCACGATCGCTCCGTGCGGGCGGTCGTTCAGCGAGTCGAGTCGGCGTGGGTCGATTCGACGGTCGACGGTGTGACCGACCGCGTCGGTTCGATCGGCCCCGGTCTGATGGTTCTGTTGGGTGTCACGCATTCCGACGACGAACGCACGGCGATCAAGATGGCCGAGAAGATCTGGAACCTGCGCGTGATGGATGACGAACAGGGTGTGATGAATCGGTCGATCGCCGACACCACGCGATCGGTGTTGGTCGTCAGCCAGTTCACCCTCTACGGCGACACGAGTGCCGGTCGTCGGCCGAGCTGGATCGCCGCCGCCCGACCGGAAGCGGCCGAGCCCCTCGTTCAGCGAGTGGTGAGCGAACTCGAACGGCTGGGTGCTTCGGTTGCGACGGGACGGTTCAGAACCGACATGAAGGTCGCGCTCGTGAACGACGGTCCGGTCACCGTCGTGATCGAACTCTGATCCGTCGACCGAAGGCCAGCAGCAGCACGGCCCCGGCGGCGGCGATCCACGGGCCGTCCCCGATCGAGGTGTAGAGCGTGTCACCCGAGCGGAGCGGAATGGATCGAGTGATGACCGCTTGCTCGCTGACCGCGGTGCGGTCGTACACCCGGCCACTCGGCGACACGAACGCGCTGAAACCGGTGGGTGCCACTTGCACCACCCAACGGCCGGTTTCGATCGCTCGCAAACGCGAGGATGCGACCTGTTGAGTCTGCAGAACCGTCCAGGTGTAGCTCGAACCGTTGGTCGGATTGATGACGATCTCGCCGCCGTTCTTCACTCCCTCGCGGGCGCGGCCGCCGAAGAACACCTCCCACGAGATGACGACGGCCGCACGCAGATCGTCGCCGGCGACATTCGGTGCCGTGAGAACCGCGGGGCCGGTGCCGGCCACGGCGTCCCGCGGAACGAGATCGACCGGTGCGCCCACGCTGTCGAGAAGCCCGCGTAACGGCATGTACTCGCCGAACGGAACCCGGCGAACCTTGTCGTAGCGATCGACCACGCGTTCGGACGAGGGCTCGACCACGACCTGCGCGTTGGTGAACGATTCGGAATCGACGTCTTCGGTGATGCCCACGAGGAACGGAGCATCGAGTCGGGTGGCGAACGACGCGACCTCGGTGAGTTCGACGCTGGTTTCGAAATCGGGAACGTCGATCACGTTCTCGGGCCACACCACCAGATCGGGGGAGAGACCTTCGTCGATCAGTCGCCGGGTGGCGTCGAGGTGGCGTTCGACGACTTCGCGGGGATCGGTGTCGATGGCTCGTGTTCCCTGTGGGCCGCCGCCTTGCACCGCCGCCACGTCGATCGAGCGGCCGAGATCGGATCCGCGCGGCGCGTTGATGGCCACGAAGAAGATCAGGAGCACCGCGAGGACCGCCGATCGGCGCGCAACTCGGAAGGCACGGCCCGACCCGGAGCGCCGAACGAGCAGCGCACCGATCTGCCAGGTGACCCACGTGAGCAACACGACACCGCCGACGCGGACGATGTCGTCGAGGGGTCCGGCGACTTGTGCGATGCCGAGCGTCGCCAATGGGACACCGCCGAAGGGAAACGAGAGGCGGAGCGCTTCGACCAGGGTGTGCGCGGCCGGAAGAGCCACGACCCGCACGTCGCGATCGACCGATCCGGCCACGGCCGATGCGATCCCGTGCAGTACCGCGAAGATCAGCGCCGCGACGAGATAACCGGGTGCGGTCAGGAACCACATCCACGACAACGCCGGGACGAACCAGCCGAGCCCGGCCACCAATGCGATGACGAATCGATCGCGAGCGCGCGGAGTGGTGAGCTCGAGGCGCGACAACATCGCCAAGCCGACGAACGAGAGCGGCCACCAGCCCCACGGTGGCATCGATGCCGCGACGAGCAGACCGGCGACCAGCGACCAGCCGACTCGACGTCGTGAGAAGGAATCGTGGCGGGTCATGAGAAGTGAACGCTACGCCCGACGGTCGAACTCGGCGAAGACGACGATGCGCTCTTTGGTCGACCCGGGTGGATGGCATGCGAAGAGAGTCGCGGTGGCCGCCGGTGTCTGGTCGACGATCCACATCGCCTCGGGTGTCACCACTTCGGTGCGGGTCACGCGGTACACGAACACGTCGTCATCCACGGCGAAGACGATTTCGTCTCCGGGCGCGAGCAATTCGAGGTGGCGGAACGGTCGCGGTGCGCTGGTGCGGTGACCGCCCAGGACGACGTTGCCCGGTTCGCCCGGCCGCGCCGTGCCGGGCCACCAACCGACGCCGCGATCGAAGGTGGGGTCGGTGATGCCCTCGTAGATCGGCGACGACATCATGAGTGCGGGGATCTCCATCGTGCCCATGAGAACGTCGGGGTCGACCTCGTCGGGGCCGGGCGGCGCGATCGGCGTGGGCAACGTGCCGCCGGGAGGAAGAGTCGGAGGTCCGGTCCAGACGGTCGAGGTGGTCGTCGACGTGGACGTGGTCGTGCTCATCGGTGCGGTCGTGGTCGGTGTCGAAGTGGATGCGGAGGCTTGCGGCGCAGCCTCGTCCGATCCGCACGCCGATGTCGACGCGACCGCCATGGTCGCCGTGACCAGAAGTGATGCACCGATTCGTGCGCGCATACGAGCCAGTCTCGCAGGTGATCGTCGCGGCCGCCCGACGGCGTCGACCGTCAGCGGCGCCGGCGACGCAGAGTGGCCTCGATACGCGCGATTCGCGTCCGGGCCGGGGGATGAGTTTCGAGAAGTCGCGACCATCGTGACGGTCGTCCGTTCTGGTGATTCGTCGTGCGTCGCAGCGCCTCGGCCAGCTGACGGCCGTACCCCATGCTGATCACGCGTTGGTCGGCTCTGAACTCGGCCGATCGTCCGACCAGATTGCTGAGCGCGTGGCTGGCCACACTGCCGATCTCGAAGAACCACGAGAGCCCGTTGAAGACGGAAGCGACCACACGCCCGGCTCCCCGAGCCGGACCGGATGATCGAGCGAAGGTGTCGGACGCGGCCAAGGCGACGTTGCGGAGATACGCACCGAGTCGGGCGAGGGTGGTGACCGGCAGCATGAGCCATTGCTGCAAGGTCAGTGCGATCGTGTGCGATCCGAGGTGATGGCAGAACTCGTGCGCGAGAACTCCGCAGAGAGCGTCGTGCTCGAGATGACGGGCGGCGTACGACGTCACGACCACGAGGTGTCCGCCCGACGCGAATGCGTTCACGGCGTCGTCGTCCACGACGCCGAGGGCGAACCCGCGATCTCGTACGTGCAACGCTTGGGCGACTTCGTCGAAGGCGCGTTGAAGGCGCGGGGCCTCCTCGGCGGTGGGACGTCGGGCGCCGATGAGGCGAGTGAGCACCACGCGCTGGACCACCGGCACGAACAGCGCCAGACCCGCCAGCACGTAGATCCCGGCCGCGGCGGGATACGAGACGTCGATCACCAGATTCAGGACCAGCCAGAACGGAACCATGGCCAGGGCCCACAACGGCAGAACGGCGATCAGTGGGATGGCCGCGAGCAGCGCGGCGCGGTCGAAATTCCGTGATCCGCGCCGGTCGGCCATGGAGTCAGTCTTGCCGTTCGTGGGGTAGAACTGAGCCATGACCCACCACATCGATAACGCGCCGGTGATCCCGGGCGCCGAAGCCTGGAGCCATCACGGAACGCAGTCGGTCGGAGCTCTGTGCATCCACGGATTCACCGGCAATCCGTCGTCGATGCGTGGCGTCGCCGAGGCCTTCGCCGCCGCGGGCTATCACGTGGAATTGCCTCGTCTCCCCGGACACGGAACCGCGGTGAGCGACATGCTCCCGACTCGCTGGTCGCATTGGTCGGGCGAGGTCGAGAACGCGTATCAGCGTCTCGCGCAACGCGTCGACAAGGTCGTGGTCGCGGGTCTGTCCATGGGCGGCTCGCTGACGCTCTGGACCGCCATCAACCATCCCGAGGTGAGCGGAATCGTGTGCGTGAACCCGGCGGCCCAACCGCAGGCGCAGGAGATGGTCGACATGGTCGAGGGACTCATCGCCGAAGGAACCGAGGTGTTCCCCGGCATCGGGTCCGACATCGCCGACCCGAACGTGACCGAGACCGCGTACCCCGAGACTCCGCTGCGGCCACTGGTGTCGCTCGTGAAGGACGGCATCACTCCGATGGTGCCCCGATACGCGAATTGCACCGTGCCGCTTCTCCTCATCACGTCGCGCAACGATCACGTGGTCGATCCGGTGCAGAGCGACCAGTTGGCCGAGCAATGGGGTGGCCCGGTCGAGCGCATCCTGCTCGACCGGAGTTATCACGTCGCGACTCAGGACTTCGACAAGGAATTGATCTTCGAGTCGGCCGTGGCGTTCGCCGCCAAGGTCACTGCCTCGTAGGCGATCATGCTCGCCATCGTCGACTCGATCGTCGCGTCGTTCCCGAGCCCGAGCGATGGTTCGCTCGACATCGGTCCGCTCAAGTTGCGCGCGTACGGCTTGATGATCGCCATCGGCGTCATCGTGGCGGTGCGGTGGGCCGGCCGTCGCTTCGAAGTGGCCGGAATCGGCGATGCCGATCTCGCATCGGGGATGGCGCTATGGGCGGTGCCGGCCGGTGTGATCGGCGCGCGGATCTATCACGTGGCCACCGACTGGCAGCGTTTCTCCGATGAGCCGGGCGACATCGTCAAGATCTGGGAAGGCGGCCTCGGAATCCCCGGTGGCATCCTTCTCGGCACGATCGTCGGCGTGTGGTACTTCAAGAAGAACGGCGTGTCGGTTCCGCTCGCGTTGTGGGCGGTGGCGCCGACGCTCGCGATCGCGCAGTCGATCGGCCGTTGGGGCAACTGGTTCAACCAAGAACTCTTCGGACGGCCGACCGATCTTCCGTGGGGTCTCGAGATCGACGCCGACAAGGTCGCGTCGGCGGGCTACGCGCCGGGCACCCTTTTCCACCCGACGTTCCTCTACGAGTCGTTGTGGAACGCCGCGCTCGCGGTGGTTCTCGTGATCCTCGGCCGGCGCATGCTGTCGTCTCGGCCGGCCCGTCTGCTCGCGTGCTACGTGATCGGATACGGAGTCGGTCGATTCTGGATCGAAGGTTTGCGAATCGACCCGGCCAAGGAGGGCGGCGGACTCCGCCTCAACCAGTGGATGTCGATCGTGCTGATCGTCGGCGGTGTGGCCTACCTGGTGTGGGCTCGGTCGCGGCCCGCACCGAAGGTGGCGGCCGACGGTGAAGTACCGTCGGCTTCATGACCGACCACGACTTCGCCCTTCTCGACGTCCCCGTTGCCGGAGTGGGCGTCATCACGCTCAACAATCCCGATCGCCTCAACGCCTGGAGCGGTCGGATCGCCGAGCGGTTCTGGGCCCGAATCGACGAAGCGCGTGATCGCGACGACATCCGCGTGGTCGTCATCACCGGCGCCGGTCGCGGGTTCTGCCCGGGTGCCGACATGGACACGCTCAATCAGATTCGCGCCAATCCCGGAGGCGGATCGGGTGCGGCCGTCGGTTCGCGTCGCTACAGCGAATTGATCGACTACCCGAAGCCGGTGATCGCCGCCATCAATGGCGCCGCCGCCGGCGTGGGCCTGGTGCTCGCGATGTTCTGCGACATTCGCTTCGCGGCTTCCGGTGCCAAGTTCACGACGGCGTTCAGTCGCCGCGGGCTCATCGCCGAGTACGGCGCGTCGTGGGCGTTGCCCCGACTGGTCGGACTTCCGCGGGCACTCGATCTCTTGTTGTCCGGTCGCGTGTTCACATCCGACGAAGCCGGCGAGATGGGTCTCGTGAACGCCGTCGTCGCTCCCGATCAACTCATGAGCCACACTCTCGCGTACGCGTCCGATCTCGCGCAGAACTGCAGCCCCACCAGTTGGGCGGTCATGAAGAACCAGTTGTACGGCGATCACGCGGTGTCGGCCGACGAGGCCACGTCTCGTTCGCTGCCGCTCATGGACGCGTCGTTGAAGCGCGCCGACTTCCAGGAGGGTGTGCAGTCGTATCTCGACAAGCGCCCGCCGAACTTCGCCCCGTTCAGCGGCTGAGGTCGCGCAACCGGGCGGCCACGTCCTCGGGCACGACCGGATTGAAGTACTCGCCGGCTCCGATCTCGGCGGCGGCGATGAATCGCGGCAACCGACGTTGGCGCCAGGGCGACACGATGTCGATGCTGAGCCACGCGTTCCGCAGAGTGCCGTCGAACGGCCGCTGGTTGACCCACATCATGTAGGGGAGCGGTTCGTCGAAGAGTCGATCGAGGCGATCGAAGACGTCGACCAACATCGCCGCCAGGTCGTCGCGCTGCCGATCGTCGAGCGAGGGCAGGTCGCCGACTCGATCAGTGGGCGCGATCGACAAGGCGAGTGGGAATTCGGACGCGTAGGGAACGTCGCACGCCCACGAAGCGTTGGAGGCGACGCGACGGTCCGACGAATGGGTGACGGGTTGCCAGTCGGAGTCGAAGAGGCGGCGGGGTCGATCGGGTACGTGGTCGTAGGCGTAGATCTGCCCGTGAGGGTGCGAGATCGTCGCGCCCACCGGCGCACCGCGGTTCTCGAACACCAGCACGAATGCGACGTCGTCTCGCCGTCCGAGCGCGCTGGTGCGTTCGGCCCACAGATCGACGACCTTGCGCACACCGGCGAGACCCAATGACTGAATGGTCGCGTCGTGGTCCGGCGAGTAGAGGACGACCTCGCACCGATCATCGGGCATGGCCGGCCAGCGATTGGGAAACCAACGCACGTCGTACGGTTCGGGGGCTTCCAGCCCACCCGGACAGAAGGGGCAGCCGGCGACGTCGGTGTTGGTGGGCAGATT
>JBEAXP010000087.1:0-28953 GCA_041159745.1 Actinomycetota bacterium
GCCCCACCGAAGTTGAAGGCCGCGCCTTCGTCGGCCTCCTTCACCACTTTGATGATGTCGGGGTGCTCGGGCATCGTGACCACGAACGGGGTCTCGCCCGACGGACCCAACCGCCGCGAGAACGCCGACTGGTCGCCCGGGGAGATGAACTGATCGCGCACCACCACGACTTCGTGCTCGCAGAGAGCCGCCCGAAACGCCGCCAGTTCGGCGCCGTCGAGATCGGCCAGGCGAACGTCACGGATCTCGGCACCGAGAACTCCGGTCACGGGTGTGATCGACATGGTCACGTCGCGAACGCTAGTCGGCTCCGACGACGACCCGTCCCAGCGTCTAACGTGACCCCATGTCGCAGCTCGAGATCCCGCGATTCGGCGAACTCCTCGGACCGTACATCGGACGCGTTCCGGCTCAGGCGATGCCGCGCTTCCTCGCTCTCCTCGAGCGCACGGCGGCCGATCGCTATCGCCAGTGGGCCGACGATCTTCCCGAACACCGCAAAGGTCTCTTGAAGTGCGCCGAGAGCGAGGACGAAATCGCCGACCGCATCGAAGGTGCGTTCGCTCTCGACGAGTCGTTGCGCGAGCAGCTCGAGGCACCGCTCCCCGAAGCCAAGACGGTGTACTACGAGGTGTTCTCGCGTTTCAGTGTGTGGGATCAACTGCGCATCCAGGCCAACGCCGAACGTCAGGGTGCGCAAGCCTGGCGGAACATCGCCGCCCGTCACCCCGATCAACGAGTGATCGACGTCCTCGAGAGTTGTTCGCAACTCGAAGAAGCCAGCGCCGACTATCTCGACGACTTGATCAGCCGACACGCTTCGTAGCCAACCGCTAGCGTCTTCACCCGTGCCGGTGAAGAGTCTCGTCCGAACGCTTCAGGCGGCCACGTTCTTTCTCGCCGCGTCGTACGGCGTGATGTTCACGATGCTCGACGACTACCGCGACGAGTACGGCATCTCCGAGTCGTTCCTCGGCCTCATCGTCGCGATGGGCTTCTTCTCGTCGTTCATCGGACAGTTGTCGCTCGCTCCCCTGGCCGACCGCGGTCACGCCAAGCGGCTTCTCGTCGTCGGCTTCACCGCTCAGATCGCCGGACTCCTTCTGATGGCGTACGGCACCACCGCGATGCTCCTCAGTTCCGGTCGTCTGCTCATGGGCATCGGCGCCGGAATGGCCATGCCCGCGTTGCGACGCATCGTGATCGTGGCCGACCCCGAGAACCTCGGCAACAACATGGGTCGGTTGCTCAGCGTCGACGTGGCCGGCTTTGCCACCGGGCCGGTGCTCGCGGTGCTCACCGTCGACCGCTTCGGTATCGCGTCGCCCTACCTCGTTCTCGTCCTCGCCATCATCGGAGTGTCGGTGGCTCTGGCCAATCTCCCCATTCCCGAGACGGCCGTCGACGACCAGCCGAGCGAACGGCTCGCCTTCGACCTGTTGCGGAATCGTGGCGTTCTCGGCGCGGTTCTCATCGGCGTCGCCCTCTATCTCATGATCGGCACGTTCGATTCGCTGTGGGCCGTGATGATGGAGGACCTCGAAGCCCCGTCGTGGATGGCCAACACGGGTGTGGCCCTCTTCGTGCTCCCGATGATCGTGCTCGGACCCTACGGCGGCCGGCTCGCGCAACGAGTCGGCCCATACAAGACCGGTGCCATCGGGATGGCCGTCGGTGCGGTGTGCATGAGCTTCTACGGATTCCTTCCCGAACCCGGACTCATGATGGGTGTGTTCCTCCTCCACATCGTCAACGACGGCCTCACGGTCACCAGTGCGGGTGTGGCCGTGGGAATGGCGGCCCCGGCCGAACGACAGGCCGGCGCCCAAGGGCTGTTGGGCGGAATGCAGACACTCACCGGTGGAATCGGCGCATCGCTGGCCGGGTGGAGCTACGACTCGTTCGGTCGTGGGACGACCTACATCACGACCGCCGCGATCATGCTCGTCCTGATCGCACTCGGGTATTCGATCGCCGGCGACCATCGCACACGACGCCCGGCCGCCCCGACCGAGTTGGCTTCCACGCACTGACCTTCCGGTTTCGCGCACGCGCGTGGCAACATCATCGTGTGGGTTTTCGCGACGGTGACGGCTGGGTCTTTTGCCAGCGGTGCAATTCGCGTCACTGGGGTGTCTACGGCGCGGCGGGTCTCTTGATGGTGCGCACCGATCTCCCCGAGCCGCACGTACTCCTGCAGCTGCGAGCGGTCTGGACTCATGGCGGCGGCACCTGGTCGATTCCGGGGGGCGCTCTCGATTCGCACGAAGATCCCGTCGAGGCCGCCGTGCGCGAGGCGTGGGAAGAAGTCGGCGTCGACGTGAACGCGGTCGAGGTGAAGGACGTGTTCCTCGACGATCACCTCAACTGGGGCTACTACACCGTGATCGCCCACGTTCGCGGTGACGTACTGGTGGACGAGGGCAACTACGAGTCCGACGCGGTCGCGTGGGTCCCCATCCCCGAGGTCGAGTCGTATCCCCTGCACGCGGGGCTGGCCAACTCGTGGCCCGAACTGCGCCCGCGGGTCACGGCTACTCTCGGCTGAATGAAGATCACTGCAGCAGTTCTGCGCACCGGAAGCGGCCCGTTCACCATCGAGAAACTCGAACTGGGATCTCCCGGTCCGCGTGAAGTACTGGTTCGCGTGGTGGCGGCCGGTATGTGCCACACCGATCTTCTCTCGCGCGAGTTGCCACCCGAGTTCTTCGGCGGCCCGCAGGTGTACGGCCACGAGGGTGCCGGCGTCGTCGAGGCGATCGGCTCCGAGGTCGAATCGGTGAAGCCCGGCGACAAAGTCGTGCTGTCGTTCAACTCGTGCGGCTCGTGCAAATCGTGTCAGCGCCGCCGTTATCCGTACTGCTTCAACTTCTCTCTCTACAACATGTCGGGCGGACGTCCCGACGGATCATCGGCGTTCGTCGACGAGAGCGGGCAGCGCGTGGGTTCGCACTACTTCGGCCAGTCGTCCTTCGCCACTCACACCATCGCCGCCGAGACGTCGGTGGTGAAGGTGGACGCATCGTCGCCGATTCGCGCCATGGGTCCGCTCGGTTGCGGAATCCAGACCGGCGCCGGAGCGATCCTCAACACGCTGGCCGTCGAGGCCGGCACGAGCGTCGTCGTCACCGGAGCCGGAGCACTCGGCCTGGCCGCCGTGATGGCGGCCAAAGTCGCCGGCGCCTCCACCATCATCGCGGTCGACCGGCACCAGAGCCGTCTCGATCTGGCGAAGAAGTACGGCGCCACGCACACGGTGTCGGGGGCTCCGGCCGACATCACCGCGGCCATTCAGGCCGCCACCGGTGGCGGCGCCGACTACGCGTTCGACACCACGGGCAACGCGTCCGTCGTACGCGCCAGTCAGGCCGCGCTCAACGTGATCGGAACCATCGCGCTCGCCGGCGTGGGTTTCGGCGATCTGAGCGTCGACTTTCTTTCGATGATCAGCGGTCGAACCATCACCGGTGTGATGGAGGGCGATTCGGTTCCCAACGAATTCATCCCCCACCTCGCCCGGCTCAACGCCGAGGGCAAGTTCCCCTATCACGAACTCATCACCGAGTTCCCGCTCGATCGGATCAACGAGGCCGAGAAGGCCAGTGCGAGCGGGGCGGTCATCAAGCCCGTGCTCGTGATGCCCGACTGACGTCGGTCAGGGCACGAGCGCGAATTCGTCGACCGCCCGGGCGAGGGCGTCGAGGCCGGAGCGACCGGTTCCGAGCACGATGCGATCGGGACGAACCACGACGGCATCGGATTGCGCGTTGTCGAGAATTCGCTGCGTGATCGCGCCATCCTTGGCCACGAGCACCAGAGCATCGAGGCGGCCCAACGTGGCGCGATCCGCGGCGCCGAGAACCGACTCGTCCGATACCACGACCGCCCATCGTCCATCGAGAACCTCGTCGAACACGACGCCGTCGAGTCGACCGTCGCTCACCACGTAACCCGCACCGTCGACGATCAACGACGAACCGGACAGCGACGGCTGGGGTGCCTCCCCCACATCCACCGGGTTGGCGGCTCGAGCGGCGAGCATGTTCCGATCGCGCTCGGCGGCCACCTGCGGATCGAGTGTGCAGATGATGCGTCCGAAGCCCACCGCCGACTCGACGATGCGCTGAACGTGCGGCGAGCGTTCGGGTTGGTAGGTGTCGAGCAGTGATTCGCTTGCTCCCCGCACCACGGCCGAAATCTTCCAGGCCAGGTTCACGGCGTCGCGAACGCCGCTGCACATTCCCTGACCGAGGAAAGGCGGCATCTGATGAGCCGAGTCGCCGGCGAGCAGAACGCGGCCCCGTCGCCACTCGCGCGTGATCAACCCGTGGAACGTGTACACCGCCGAGCGTTCGACGGTTGCGTTCCCGAGGGCGAAGTAGGGCTCCATCAACTTCTCGATCACGTCGGTGCGGTTGATGTCGTCGGGGCTCTCGCCGGGAAGCAGCATGAACTCGAAACGGCGGCGTGGTGCCGGCATCGGAACGATCGTGTGGGGCCGTACCGGATCGCACACCTGGGCCGCTCGCCGCGGCGGGTTCGGGTCGTCCCCGGTGATGATGATGTCGACCACCAACCACGGTTCGTTGAATTCGAGATCGATCTGGGTGACGCCCATGTGACGTCGCACGAACGAACGAGCGCCGCAGCATCCGACGAGCCAGGAGGCCTCGACGACGGTGGACGAGCCGTCGGACGCCGTGACGTCGACTCTCACGCCGTCGCCGATCTCGTGGATGGCCGTGACTTCGTGCCCGAGACGGAACTCGGCGCCGTATTGCGCCGCGCGATCGCGCAAGAGGCGATCGAGCGTGGGTTGATGGAAGAGATTCGACTGCCCCACCGTGTGGTCGGGGTTGTGCTTCGACGACATGCGAAGAAGCAGCTCGCCGTCACCCGAGATGAAATCCATGCCTTCGTTCGAGATCGACCAACCGGGGGTGTCGAGCCAGCCACCGACCTCGCGCAGATTGCGAGCGGTCTCGGCGTCGAGATGCGCGGCTCGAGGCAACGGGTAGATGTCGAGGTCGCGTTCGAGAACGACAACCGAAAGACCCCGCTTGGCGAGCAGGGCGGCGAGCGTGGTGCCCACCGGGCCGGCACCCACGATGGCGACGTCGTACTTCATGGTCGGTCGTTCAGCCGATGCGCGCCCAGCCGGCCTTGAGCTGGTCGAGGTCGGGTGGGACGATGAACTCGAGCGGCATCGACGGTCCCCACGAGTTTCCGATGTGCTCGGGTCCGACGGGGGTACGACCCCGCGTCTCCCATTCGATGTCATCGGTGATGATGTCCATGTCGGAGTAGAACTCGATGAACGATCCCGACGGTTCGAGCAGATACCAGAAGAAGTTCGAGCCCACGAAGTGGCGGCCGAACCCCCATCCCGGCTTGGCCACACCCGCGGCGATGAGCGCCGTGCCGTTGTGACCGACGTGATCGACGTCGTCGCATTCCCACGAATAGTGCTGCAACTGCGGAACCTCGGAGTTGACCACCGCGACGTTGTGATGATCGGTGCTGCAGCGAAGGAACGCGATGATGCCCGGGAAGTGATCGCTGACCTTGAAGCCCAATCCTTCGACGAGAAAGCGAATGGTGCCATCGATGTCGGGCGAGCCGATCACGATGTGACCGAGACGGCGCGGAGCGCGCGCCCGCGGAATCACGCCGCTGGCCCGCTGATTGACGCGCTCGTTGTGGCCGGGTCCGTTGTACGGCATCACCTCGGCCACGGCCGACTTCGGGCCATCGGCCACGCGCACCGAGAACTCGACCCGAGTGGCGGGGTCGGTCGCCACGAGACGGCCGTCGCGCAGGGTGGACGAGATGCCGAGGCCGGTGAGGCGCGACGCGATCACCGAGGTGTCGGATGCATCGTTGGCCAGGATGTCGACGTTCAGCAACCGGCGGAAGTCGCCTTGTTCGAGCACGACCTGCTGGCCGCCGTCCGAACCGCCGAAGCGGGATCCGGACGGGTCGGAGGTGAAGCCCGCCGTGGTGTACAGCCGACTCTGGGCTTCGGCATCAGGAACCGCGATGCGAATGGAATCGAGTCGATGGAGCGGCACGGCGCTTCTACTTCCGCACCACGCACACGTTGCGCAACGAACCGATCACTTCGGCGCCGCTGTCGATCACGTCGCCGGCCTTCAGGAGGCGGCCGCGGGCCATGCCCACGCCATCGGGGGTGCCGGTGAAGATCACGTCACCCGACTCCAGGGTGCAGATGCTCGAGAGATACGAGACGAGATACGGAATGGTGAAGATGAGGTTGGACGTGCGCGACTCCTGCATGCGTTCACCCGACACGTCGCACCACAGCGCGATGTCGTCGGGATTCGGGAAGGCGTCCACCGACACGATGGCTGGTCCGATGGGGCCGTACGTGTCGAAGCTCTTGCCGAGCGAGAACTGCGGCGGCTTACCTGCGGTCTGCACCTTGCGATCGGAGATGTCCTGTCCGAGGGTGAGCCCGGCCACGTGCGACCAGGCCGCCGACTCGGTGATGTGCCGGCCGCCCTTGCCGATCACGACGACGATCTCGACCTCCCAGTCGACCGTGTCGCCCGAGAGTTCGACGTCGGCGGTGGGGCCGACGAGGCAGGACGGGAACTTGGTGAAGGTCAACGGAGCCGGCGGAAGTTCCATCTTCGATTCGGCCGCGTGCGACTTGTAGTTGAGGCCGATGCCGAACACTTTCGAGGGCTTCTGAACGCAGACGCCCGGAGTACCGGCCGACTTCGGCGAGGCGGCGGCCTTGGCATAGAGCGCGGACAACTCGCCGAATCGTTCGATGGCGGCCATCGGGTCGGCCAACGACTCGTCACCGGCAACCTTGGCCACGTCGACGAAACCGTCGTCGAACTGGAACGCTGAACGTCCGTTGATATTGGTGAGACGGAACATGATTCTCCTTACTCTGCTGATTGATTGGCGAGGCGCAGTGCTTCGACGGCGCGCAAGGTGTTGGTGAGATGGGCGGTGTGAACGCGGATGGTGTCGTCGACGCGCCCGGACACCGCGAACTCCATCAACAACCGGTGGTCGTCGGCGTGGGCCGTGCCAGGAGCGATCGGCTTGGCCACGAATTGGTAGAGCCGCGAGCGATCCATGAGCGACCCGATCTCGGCGAGCAGTGTTCGATTGGCGCATCGCGACATGAGCACGAGATGAAAGGCGCGATGGCGATCGTGTTGTTCGGCGGCGCCGCGCGCCTTGGTGAGGGCAACGAACGACTCGGTCACGGCGCGTTCGAAATCCACGTCGGATCCGCGGCCCACCGATTCGCGCAATGCGACGGGTTCGAGCAGAAGGCGCACCGCGTAGATCTCGGCCGCCACCGCGGCGTCGACGGACGCCACCCGGGCCCCGCGCTGAGGTTCGAGGTCGACCAGACCCTCACCGGCCAGGCGACGGACCGACTCGCGAATCGGAGTGGGGGACACACCCCAGGCCTCGGCGAGCCGTTCGACCGGAATGCGGTCACCGGGCCGCAGGCGCCCGGACAGGATCTCGGCGCGCAGGTGGCTGTCGGTCCACTCGGCCCGAGTCCCAGGCGGCGCCACCCTCATTTCCATAATCTATAGATTAACCCGAGAATCTGGTGACCGAAAGTCACCGCCCAACCCACAACTACCGTGCCTCCCATGAACGAGATTCCCCGATTCAGCCCCTCGGCGTCCGCTTCGGAGGTGGCCGAGGCCATCACGACAGCGGGCGTGGCGATCGTCGAACGTCTCGTGCCCGAAGCGACGGTCGACCAGTTGCTCGCCGAGATGCAACCCCACATCGATGCGACGCCACCCGGTGGCGACGACTTCTCGGGGCGCCGCACCACGCGGACCGGAGCGCTCCTCGCGCGATCTCGTGCGAGTCAGGAGTTCATCGCCCATCCGCTGGTTCTCGGGGCCGTCGATGCCGTGCTCGGACCGAACGCCACCAACTATCAATTGCACCTCACGCAAATCATCGCCATCGGTCCCGACTCGGCGGCGCAACCGCTGCATCGCGATCAGTGGTGCTTCGATTTCTTCCCGTTCCCCCCTGAGATGGACGTCGAGGTGTCGACGATCTGGGCCCTCGACGACTTCACCGAGGAGAACGGTGCAACCCGGATCATTCCGTACTCGCTGCTCGATCCGCGCGAGTCGGTTGCCGACGAACATCGAACGGTGCAAGCCGTGATGCCGAAGGGTTCGGTCGTCCTCTATTCCGGGCGCACGATTCACGGAGGCGGCGCCAACCGGTCCGCTCGGGTCCGCCATGCGTTGAACGTCGACTACGTGCTCGGCTGGTTGCGTCAGGAAGAGAACCAATATCTGTCGTGCCCACCCGACGTGGCTCGGCATCTGCCCGTTCACATTCAGAAGTTGGCCGGCTACACCATGGGCGCGTACGCCCTCGGCTACGTCGACGACGTTCGCGATCCGATGGCGCTGCTGTCCGGCGCGACCGGGGCGTCCTCCTTCGGTGGCGACGGCAGCGTCACTCCGAACATCGGACGGCGATGAGCGCTCTCGAAGTCGTTCTCACCGGCACCGGTGTCCCCCATGCCGCTCCCGGCCGAGCCGGGGCGGGAACGCTGGTGCGATACCGCGACGGTGACACCACGATCAGCCTGCAGTTCGACGCCGGTCGCGGCACCACGATCCGACTGGTGGAAGCCGGTTCGCCGGCGCCACAACTCGCGGCCCTGTTCCTCACCCATCTGCACAGCGATCACCTCGTCGACCTGGCCGATGTGGCGATGACCCGGTGGATCCAGCAACAACTGCACAAGACCGGGCCGCTCACGATCGTGACGCCCGAGGGCGGGGCGGCTCGTTTCGCGCGGCGCATGCTCGAGCCGTTCGACGAGGACATCGAGGTTCGTATGGAACACACCGGTGCACCGCATCCTTCGATCGATCTGCGCGTGTTCGATGCCTCGTTCGAACCGCAGATCGTCTGGCGCGACGATGAGCACGGCGTGTCCGTCACGTCGGTCGGTGTTCATCACGAGCCCGTACCCGATGCCGTCGCCTACCGGGTCGACACTCCCGCCGGAGCGGTCGTGATCTCGGGGGACACCCGCGTGTGCGCCGAAGTCGAGTCGTTGACCGCGGGTGCGCACATCCTCGTCCACGAGGCCTGTCGCAAGACGGCCATGAGCAAGCAGATCGCCGGCACGGTGTTCGAAACCATCTTCAGCTACCACGCCGACACCGTCGCGCTGGGCGAGATGGCCCAGCGGGTGGGTGTTCCGCATCTGGTTCTGACGCATCTGATTCCGCAGCCGAGCACGCCCGAGGACGAGGCCAAGTTCGAGCGCGATGTTCGCGATGGCGGCTACACCGGCCGAGTGTCGGTCGGCCGCGACCTCATGACGTTCACGCTCGAGGGTTGAGGAACACGAGCGGGTCGCCGGCACCGATACGGCCGGGTCTGGTGATTCGCGCGTACACGCCCACGTTCTGATCGAGATCGCGCACGACGTGTCGGAGCACCGCTCGATCTTCCGGAACGTCCTTGCCCACGGCCCGCGTGACCATCACGCACCGAGGACACGGCCCGAGGAACTCGATCTCGGCTTCTCCCAGCGTGGCCCGGCGCCCGCCCCACGAGAACTCGGGATGGCCGGGCTCTTCACCGGAGTCGATCACGAGGCTCGGTCGGAAGCGCGTGACATCGACGACCGAGTCGGGCAACGCCTCCCCCAGTGCACGCAACGCCGACGTGGTCATGACCATCAACGGCCAGCAGTCGTAGTACGTGCCGGGCGGCGACTCGAACTCCATCACCTCGGGAGGAAACTGCGCGAGATCGGGCAATGGTTCGTCGTCGGTGCGACCGAACACGCCGCGCAACTCGGCGATGATGTCGTCGGAGTCGGGAGCCCCGCGCCGATAGTGATCGAGATCTCCGGCGGGCGCCAGCGATTCGAGGCGAACCCGATGGCCCACGGCCTCGCTCACCAGTTGATGCACCGACGCATCGTCCGTTCGCACCGTTCGGCCATCGGGCAGAGCGATCTCGACGACGTCGTCGTTTCCGCGAGCCGAACCGTCGACGCGGCGGGCAGCCAGACGCATCAGGCCGCCGATCTTCTTCGCCCCTCTGATTCCACCACGCTCGAGATCGCGCACCGCCCAGATGCGATCGCCGACGAGCCCGAGATCGTCGAGGTCGGCCGCATCGACCGTGCCCCCGACCATCGACTTGACCGGGTAGATCCAGATCTGGTGCAGACGCATCAGCGTTGCGTACCGACCCTCAGGTCCTTGAACGGCACGTCCTTGTCGACCATCGGCTCGCGCGGAAGTCCGAGGACGCGATCGCCGATGATGTTCTTCTGGATCTCGTCGGTTCCGCCGGCGATTCCCGACTGGAAGCTGTTGAGCAGACGACGAGCCCACGCCTCTCCACGCGAACCTTCGGCCTCCCACGCATCGGTGTCGGGGCCGACCAGACGGCTGATGAGAGGACGGCTCATCCACGAGATGCGCGAGCCGTGCAACTTGCCGAGCGATCCACCGGGGCCCGGCACACGACCGGCCTTCATCTCGGCCCGGGTGCGCATGGCCACCAGAGACTTGGCGGTCTCTTCGCTGTAGATGCGCATGAGCTCCTGGCGAACGACCGGATCGGAGATCTTGCCGTTCTTCTTGGCCACTTCGATCAGGCCGTCGGCCAACGTGTGCGTGACACCGCTGGACGAGCCGGTGCCGATGGCCACGCGCTCGAACATGAGCATGGCGGTGGCCTGGTTCCAGCCGTTGTTCAACTCGCCCAGCAACCACGACTTGGGGATGCGCACGTCGGTGAGGAAGATCTCGTTGAAGTGCTTGCCGCCGTCGATCTGGTGGATGGGGCGAATCTCCACACCCTTGGCCCTCATGTCGAGGATGAACATCGAGATACCGGCGTGCTTCGGGGCGTCGGGATTGGTGCGGGCGATGACCACGCCGTAGTCGCTCACGTGGGCGAGGGTGGTCCAGACCTTCTGGCCATTGATGACCCATTCGTCACCGTCGAGTTCGGCCTTCGTCTGCAGACTCGCGACATCGGAGCCGGCGCCGGGCTCGGAGAACATCTGACACCAGATGGTGCGACCCGAGATGTTGTCGGGCATGAACGTGCGCTTCTGCTCCTCGGTGCCGAACTGATTGAGAACGGGGAGGCACATGCCGTGACTGATCACGTACTCGAACGTCATGTCGGGGAACTTGCCGTACTCCTCGCGGTAGATCCGCTCGTGGGCCCGGCTGAGTCCGGCACCGCCGTACTCCTTCGCGTAGGTGAGTCCGGCCAGACCGGCCTCGGCCAACTTCAACTGGAACTCGCGACCCACACCCACCGAGTTGCCGTCGCGCATGTTGCCGCTGGCGTTCTTGGCGAGGAAGTCGCGGACCTTGGCGCGAAACGCCTCGGCTTCCTGCGGGGAGAGAGTGTCTTCGGTCGCGGTGCTCATGGGCTCATTGTGCCATCGGCTCGCCGACCCGGTCCCATCCGAGCCGGTACCGTGCGCCCATGTCCGACCGACGTCACGCCGTCTTCCGCACCATCGCCGACTGCCCCGCCGAGTCCTGGTCGTCGCCGACACGCGGAGCGGTCACCTGGTGGGAACTGATCGGCGGCGACACCACCCCCACCCACGACATCACCGCCGGGGTGGCCGAGATCCCGGTCGGATCGGCTTCTCCCCCGCGCGGGCATCATCACGACGCCGCCGAGCTCTACTTCATCATCGGCGGCCGCGGCGAGGTCGTGGTCGACGGCCATCCGACCGACGTTGCGGTGGGGTCAGCCGTGTGGATACCAGCCGACGTCGAGCACTTCGCCCGGAACACCGGAGACGAGCCGCTGCGGCTGCTGTACGTGTTCGGTCGCGACAAGTTCAGCGAGGTTCACTACACGTTCCCCGGCGAGGCCGAGTAGCCGGCCGGCCGGCCGTAGTCAGTAGCGCACGGGCATCGCGTGGATGCCGGCGATGAAACTCGAGTGCATGCGCTCCACCGGGCCGCCCGGTTCCATGCGCGGCATGCGCATCAGGACTTCGCGGAACATCACGGCCAGTTCGACTCGCGCCACGTGCATTCCGAGGCAGAGATGCGGCCCGCCGGCTCCGAACGCGACGTGCGGATTGGGATCGCGCCCCACGTCGAACACGTCGGGGTTGGCGAACACGTCCTCGTCACGATTGGCCGCTCCGTAGAACATGACGACGCGGTCGCCCTTCTTGATCTTCTGACCCCGGATCTCGACGTCCTCCATGACGGTTCGCTTGAAGTGCGAAACCGGACTCGTGAAGCGCAGCATCTCCTCGATGGCGGTGCCCAGGAGACCGTCGACGTCGTTCATGAGACGCTGGCGCTGATCGGGGTGCTCGAACAGCAACTGCATGCCGGCCGCCAGCAGGTTGCGCGTGGTGTCGCCTCCGGCGTTCACGAGCAGAAGGAAGAACCATTGGAACTCGGAATCGGTGAGTCGATCGCCGTCGACTTCGGCGTTCACGAGAACGGTGGCCAGGTCGTCACCCGGATTGCCGCGCTTGTGATCGGCCACCGACTGGGCGTATCCGAGCATCTCGCCGATGGCCGCCATCTTCACGTCGGGCGGCGCGATGGCGTCGTCGTTGGTGTGCATGATCTCGGTGAGGTCGTAGAGACGCTCGCCGTCGGCGCGCGGCATCCCCATCAATTCGGCGATGAGGCCCGAGGGAAGCCGACCGGCGATCTCGCTCACGAAGTCGCAACTGCCCTTGGCGATCACCGAGTCGACGATTTCGCGCGCGAGTTCCTCGATGCGCGGCCGCAGGAGCGGGGCGTTCTTGGGGGTGAAGCCGCGACTCACGAGCAACTTGAAGCGATCGTGCTGCGGCGGATCCATGTTGAGCATCATCTGACGGCCCGCGTACAAGTTGGCCTCGTCGGGATCGGGAAGCATCACTCCCTTCTCCCATGAACTGAACAACTTGGGCGTGCGGCTGATGAACTTCACGTCCTCGTGCTTGGTGATCGCCCAGAAACCGGGGCCGCTGGCCGGATCTTCGCGATGCCAGAACACCGGCGCGTTCGCGCGCAGCCACGCGTACTGCTCCCACGGGTGTCCGCGCGTGGCGAACGTTTCGGGTGACACGAGATCGATGTCGTCAGCGGTGATCACTTCTCTCCCCCAGACACTCGAGTCACTTGTGACCCGATGGCCCCACACTACGAGCCGTGCGGTGGAGCGTGAAAGGGTTGCCGGCCCACGATTCGCCTTCCACCAGGTCGGCCACTCTCCGCGCGAGCACGGGCAGGAACTTGAATCCGTGACCGCCCAACCCGACGCCGACCACGACGTTCCCCAACCGGTCGACGAGAAAGTCTTCGTCGGGATACGACGCGTACAAGCACGTGGTGACCGATAGCGGCTCGGGGTCGACACCGGGAACGTTCTCGCGCATCCATTCGCTGACCGCCGCGCGCGCATCCGCGTCGGGCTCGGGCCGAATGTCCGGGTCGATCGGCCGACCCGTGTAATGGCCGCCGGCCTTGAGGCGACCATCGGGGGTCGGGAGTCCGTAGTACTCGGGTACGTCACGACGGATGAACGTCGGCCACGGTGCGTCGATGATCGGCCGGAAGAAGAAGACCTGTTCGTCGGTCACCGTGAGCGCGGGAACCGCGTCCGCGAACGCGGGTCCGCCGTCGACTCGTCCGAGCAGCGAGTCGAGAAGGCGATCGGCCCACGCCCCCATCGTGAACACCGCGCGCCGCGCCTGGACGGTTCGCGCGGCCGTGTGCACGGTGACGAGGTCGCCATCGTTGGATAGCCCCCGCACCGGCTCGGAGAAGTGGAGATCGGCTCCCGCGGCCAGAGCCCGATCCTGGAAGAGACGCACCGCCGCGTCGGCGTTCACGGTTCCGCAGACCGGCTGCCACAGCACCGGGGTGTCGAAACGAAATCCGGGGAACCGTGCTCGAGCGTCGGACGCGTCCAACATCTCGACCGGCATACCCGCGGCCCGGCAACTGCGCTCGATCTCGTCCAGTTCGTCGGCGATGCCGAAATCGATTCCACCGCCGAGACGCAAAAGGCCCCCGCCCGCCAGAGCGTCGAGACTCCTCCACTGCTCGATCGATTCGGCTCCCAGTCGCGCGTACACCTCGTCGGTGTACGCGGTTCGCACGATGCGTTCGGTGCCGTGCGAACTTCCGCGGTCGTGGGCACGCGCGAAGTGATCGAATCCGACGACGCGCAGACCGCGCGCCGTCAGCGCGTGGGCGACGGCCGAACCGAGGCCGCCGCAACCGATGATGACGACGTCGTACGCCTCAGGGGCCGACGACATCTTTGAACTGCACGCGCAGATCCTTCTTCAACGCCTTGCCCGAGGGGTTGCGCGGCACGACGTCCACGAAGCGAACCGCGACCGGCTGCTTGAAGCGTGCGAGCTTGCCCTCGCAGTGCGCGAGGATGTCGGCCTCGGTCACGTTCGGGTCCTTCTTCACGACGATCGCCAACGGCGACTCGCCCCACTTCTGCGAAGGGATTCCGATGACCGCGGTCTCCGTGACACCGGGGTGCCCCATGATCACGTTCTCGATCTCGGCCGGATACACGTTCTCGCCACCCGAGATGATCATGTCCTTGATGCGGTCCTGGATGTAGACGTAGCCCTCCTCGTCCATGATCGCGCCGTCACCGGTGTGCAACCAGCCGTCCTTCAACGAGTCGGCGGTGGCGTCGGGGCGGTTCCAGTAGCCGAGCATGATGTGCCCGCCGCGCACGAGGACTTCACCCGACTCGTTGGGCGCGCACTCGCTTCCGTCGGGCCGCACCACCTTCACATCGGTGAGGAAGAAGCTCTTGCCAGTGGAGCCGGCCTTCGACAACGCATCGGCCGGTGCGGTGACGCAGGCCGGGCCGCACGTCTCGGTGAGGCCGTACACCTGGCTGATCTCGATACCGAGCTTGTAGTAGGCCTCGATGAGCGGAACCGGAACGGGCGCCGCGCCGGTCAGGAGCCAGCGCACGTGCTCGTGCTTGTGCTTCGCCGGGTCGTGCACGAGCAACATGAACTGGAGCATCGCCGGGACGAGCAGACCATTGTTGATGCGCTCCGAGTCGATGAGTTCCCACACCTTGTTCGGATCGAACGCGCGCATGAGCACGTGAGTGCAGCCCATGAAAATCGTGCCGAGGGCGGGCGTGAGAGCACCGACGTGGAACATCGGCATCGGGTTGATGTAGCGGTCGCCCTGGGCGAGGTCGGCCGTGGTGCACATCGTGGACAGCGCCCAGTACTGCGTGTTGTGCGAGTGCATCACACCCTTCGGGAGTCCGGTGGTGCCCGACGTGTACATGATGTAGAGCAGATCGTCGCCCGAGGCCGTGACCGGCGGCTCGATCGGCTTCTCCTTGGCAGCTTCGGTGGCGTAGTCGAGCGCGAAGCCGGGCTTGTTGGCCGCGTCACCCACGTAGAGCCACGACTTCACATCGGTCTTCGCCCCACGCGACTGCAAATCGCTCACGGTGGCGGCGAACTCCCCGCCGAACACGAGCACCGTCGTGCCCGAGTCCTTGAGGATGAATTCGAGTTCGTCGGCGACGAGGCGCCAGTTGAGCGGCACGATCACGGCGCCCAACTTCGCAGTGGCGAAGAAGGCCGTGAGGTACTCGGCCGAGTTCATGAGCAGCAGGCCGACCCGGTCGCCCTTCTTCACCCCGGAGCGAACGAGCAGCTGCGCGGCCTTGTTGGTCTCGGCGTTGAGTTCGGCGTAGGTGTACCGACGATTGGCCGCCACGTCGAAGAGCGCCTCCATCTCGGAATTGACGTGGGCGCGACGGGCGAGAAGATTTCCGATGTTGGTGCTCATGGGCCGAAATCGTGGCACAACGTCCCGGTCCCCGGCTACGGGGACGTACCTGTTCCAACGTCTGCTCACGGCAACTACTGTGCCGGCATGGCAACGGCACGGATCAACGGCACCACCATCCACTTCGAGGACACCGGGGGATCGGGCCCGGCCGTGATCCTGAGCCACGGCTTCCTGATGGATCACTCGATGTTCGATCCGCAGGTGGCCGCGTTGCGGAACACCCATCGGGTCATCACCTGGGACGAGCGAGGCTTCGGCGGCACGCGCGCCACCGGCCAGTTCACCTACTGGGACTCGGCCCGCGACGTGCTCGGTCTCCTCGATCACCTCGGCATCGACCGAGCGGTCGTCGGCGGCATGTCGCAGGGCGGTTTCCTGTCTCTGCGTGTCGCCCTCACCGCACCCGAGCGCGTGCGCGGCTTGATCCTCATCGACACTCAAGCCGGCACCGAGGACGCCGACAAGGTCGAGGGCTACGGACAACTCCACGACGCCTGGATGGCTTACGGATCGGCCGCCGTGCAGGACGTGATCTCGGGCATCATCCTCGGAGCCGGGTCGTGGGATTCGTGGTACGCGAAATGGGCCGCCATGGACAAGGAGCAGTTCTCGCTGGCATTCGACTGCTTGATGCACCGTGACGACGTGACTCCACGCCTCGGCGAGATCACCGCACCGTCACTCATCATTCATGGCGACAACGACGCGGCGATCCCGGTTTCGAAAGCCGAAGTGATGCGCGACGGATTGGGAGGCGAAGCCGAACTCGTGGTCGTGGCGGGCGGAACGCACGCCGCCAATCTCACCCACCCCGAACCGACCAACGCGGCGATCGCCCGCTTCCTCGCGTCGCTCGACTGAGAGACGCTCACCCGCGGGCCGCGAGTGTCGTCAGGCCGCCAGGGTGTTGCCGAAGATCTGCCAAGCCAGAGCCGACTTCGCCGACAGGCTCAGGATCAGATACACGCGCTCGCCGAAGACGTAATCGCGCCACTTCCCCACCTGCTTGTACTGCAACCACTGGTTCAGCGCGAAGAGGTTGAAGAAGATGAAGATGCTCACGAACACGCCGTACACGAAATTCGGCATCTCGGGGCCCGGCCCGAACAGATAGATCACGAGGGCGATCCAGGGAACGACGCCGGCGATGCAACCGAACCAGAAGGGCGTGAACCACACCGGCTTGCCCGGTTCGTTGACGACTTCCATGATCCAGCCGAACAGGATCATCGACGCGTTCACACCGGCGATACCGATGAGAGCGGTGATCTCAGTGATGCCGAAGACCATGGCGATCATGAGGATCATGAGAGTCGACGACAACGAGTACTCGACCCACCGGAATCGATTGCGCCCAGCCGACAACTCGGCGAGATAGGCCACCCGACCCTTGCCGACTGACGCGATGGCGTGGAAGAGACTCGACAGAGCGAGGAACCCGAAGATCCCCCACGCGATGCGCACGTCGAACTGCTGGGTGAGTCGCGTGGGGTCGAGACCTTTGCCCGGAGCGTCGTTGAGGAAGAACGTGGTGACCGGCAGCTTGAAGTCGTTGGCGGCGATGATGACGATGATCGCCTGCACGCCGTGCAGAATCGCCGCTCCCACGTTGAGACGTTGGAGATTGCCGCGGACTTCGCTCGAGATCGGGATGGATGTCATGACGCTCCCTTCACCACCCAACCTATGCCGTCGGCCCGGCGTCGACCCGGATGGGCTCCCGGGCAACCGTGTTACCTTGCTCGACGATCGTTCGCATCGCGATCGGAGGGAACCATGACCGACAGCACCGCGCGCCCCGACACTCCGAAGGCCGCCACCGAACACACCCGCGCCGCCAACCAGGCGGTGTCGTTCGATCTCGACCCGAGCGATTTCGACCGTGCCCGCCGTGGCTGGATCGCGTCGTTGGACGACCTCGTCATCAAGGACTCGCAGGGACGCCGGGCGTCCGACGTGAGTCGATACGGATTCCTTGACGGCGATTCGCCCGACACCGTGCATCCGAGTCTGTGGCGTCACGCCCAACTCAACGCGCACCACGGACTGTTCGAAGTGGCCGAGGGCGTGTGGCAGGTCCGCGGATACGACATCTCCAACATCACGTTCGTGAAGGGAACCACCGGTTGGATCGTGATCGACCCCCTCACGGTCGAGGCCACCGCGCGCGCGTCGTACGAACTCGTCACCAAGCATCTCGGGCACCGGCCGGTCACGGCCGTGATCTACACGCATTCGCACGCCGATCACTTTGGCGGTGTGCTCGGCGTGACTTCGCAAGAAGACGTCGACGCCGGACGTTGTCGAGTGATCGCGCCCGAAGGTTTTCTCGCCGAGACGGTGGGCGAGAACGTGATCGCCGGCCCGGCCATGAGTCGACGCGCGCTGTACCAATTCGGCCCGTTGCTGCCACCTGGTCCGCGTGGCCACGTCAACTGCGGCCTCGGTCTGTCGATTCCGATCGGCCCTCCCGGCCTCATCGCGCCCACCGAGGAGATCACCCGAACGGGTGAGGAGAAGGTCGTCGACGGAGTTCGCATCGTCTTCCAACTCACACCCGAGACCGAAGCACCGGCCGAGATGAACTTCTTCTTCCCGGACGGGGGTTGGCTGTGCATGGCCGAGAACTGCTCGCACACGATGCACAATCTCGTCCCGATTCGCGGCGCGCTGGTTCGCAACTCGCTGCAGTGGTCCAAGTACATCGGTGAAGCCATCGAGCTCTTCGGCGGCCGAACGAAACTCGTGTTCACCTCGCACAACTGGCCGCAATGGGGCAACGAGGACGCGATCGAGTTTCTGCGGCTGCAGCGCGATCTCTACCGGTGGATGCACGACCAGACGATGCGCCACGCCAACCACGGGCTCACGCCGTTGGAAATCGCCGACCATCTCGAATTGCCGGAGGAGTTCCTCGCCGCGACCCACACGCGCGGCTACTACGGCGATCTGGTGCACAACTCGAAGGCCGTCTACCAGCGGTATCTGAGTTGGTACGACGGCAACCCAGCCAATCTCGACAAGTTGCCTCCCCGCGACGTCGGCGCTCGGTACGTTCGCCTCGCCGGCGGACCCGACGCGCTACTGCGAGAGGCCCGGCGTTGTTTCGACGAGGGCGACTACCGGTGGGTCGCCGAGTTGGCTAATCACTTGGTGTTCGCCGACCCGTCGAACACCGAAGCCCGTCATCTGCAGGCCGACGCGCTCGAGCAGCTCGGTTACCAGAGCGAGTCGACGACCTTCCGCAACGCGTATCTGATGGGGGCGCAAGAACTTCGTCAGGGCCCGCCGCAACTCGGCAACTCGGAAGTGCGCGGGCGCGGACTTCTGAAGGCGATGACCATCGAGCAGGTCTTCGACACACTGGCGGTGCGACTCAAGAGCGAAGCGGTCGCCGGCGTGAAGCTGTTCGTGAACTGGACGTTCCCCGACCTGGCCGGGACTCCCGACGAGAAGTGGGTTCTCGCCCTCTCCAATCGGACTCTCCATTCCGTGCGGGGGCGACACCAGGAAGGGGCCGACGCGTCCATCCGCCTCGATCGATCGCTCCTGTTGCGGATCATCGTGCAGGAGACCTCGTTCGCCGACGAGATCGGGGCCGGCACGATCGCTCTCGACGGCGACGCCGCGGCGCTACTAACAGTGTTCGGCAACCTCGATGTCTTCATGGGTGGCTTCCCGATCGTCGAACCGTGAGGATTCGACCGATGTAACGTGACGGGCATGGACACGTTGTCCGTCGTGTTGGCGGTGATCCTCGCCATCGTCTGCGCGGTATCCGCCGTTGCCGACTTCAAGTCGATCCCGCAAGTGCTCCAGACCATGGAACGCCTCAGGCTCCCGTTGCGGATCATCCCAGCACTCGGCGTGGCCAAACTCGCGGGCGCCCTCGGTCTGGTCGTCGGACTCTCCGTCGACGCCTTGCTCGTCTACTCGGCGATCTGCCTCACCGTGTACTTCGCACTGGCCACGTGGTTCCACCTCCGCGTGAAGGACGATCTGGTGGAAACGGCGCCGGCCGCGACACTCTCGATCGTGAGCCTGGCGACTCTCCTCACCGCCATCTAGGCGACGAGATCAGTGTTGGTGGCGCGCGAGCGCCGTCGTGATCTCGGCCTCGGCCGCCGCTCGTCCTTCCCAACCGCGAACATTCGTCTCCTTGTTGGGTTCGAGCAGCTTGTACACCTGGAAGAAGTTGCCGATCTCACCGAGCAGATGTTCGGGAAGATCCTCGATGTCCTCGTAGTCGGCGAAACGCGGATCGCGAGCCGGCACGCACAGAACCTTGGCGTCACCACCGGCTTCGTCCTCCATCCAGAACACGGCCACCGGTCGAACCATCACGTGACATCCGGGGAACGTGGGTTGGCTCAGCCACACGAGCGCGTCGAGCGGGTCGCCGTCGTCGCCGAGCGTGTTCGGGAAGAATCCGTAATCGAGCGGGTACTGCGTCGCCGTGAACAGAGTGCGATCGAGCCAGATCGCCCCGGTGTCGTGATCCATCTCGTACTTGTTGCGAGAACCCTGCGGGATCTCGACCACCATCTCGACTTCCATGACGTCAGGATTCCAGCATCGCGCGAATGGCAACCAGTGCGGCCTGCACCCAATCGCTCTGATCGTCGCCGGTCATATCGGCGTAGATGCGGCCGATGAGGAGCGACTGGAACGCCGACGCGATTCCGGGCAACGGAGCCGAGGGATCGATGATGCCGCGGTCCTTCATCATCTGCAGCGTCTCGACGAGGTGCGCCGTGCCTTCGGCCTGAGCGTTGGAGAGGGACGAAGCCAACGCCTTGTTGTGCTCGCTCGCCGCGTGCAGCGCGATGCGCCGGCGGCGACGGAGGCGGCCCGCCTTGTCGTCGTCAGCGTTCAGAGCGATCTCGATGTAACCGATCACCTGCTCGAGATTGTCGCTGGACAACAAGAACGAGCGGAGGATCTCCATTTCCTTCAAGGTGTCCTCGAGGCCACGATCGACCTCGACGGTCGCGATGAGCCCGTCGCGATTGCCGAAGTGGTGGTACACCGAACTGCGCGACACGCCCGACTTCTCGAGAACGCGATCGAGGTTGAACTTCACCGCGCCGTACTTGTCGAGTTCGGCGCGAGCGAACTTCTTGACCAGGGCCATGGTCTGAATGCCGTCGGAGCGTTTGCGAAGAGGCGTGGCCATGACGAAATTCTAGGCGGTGTGCGCGGGGGCGCCGACAGCCGGACCGACGTACTTCGGACGGAAGAAGAGTGTGAACACCACACCGGCCGCCGCGATGCAGATGGTTGACACCAGGAGCGGTTGGCTCGACGTGATACTGGAAGTGATGTACCCGACAAGAATCGACGCCGGGACCTGGGCCAAGTTCTGCACGCTCGACAGGACTCCCAGAGCCTGACCCTGCTGGCCCGGCAACGCCGACCGGCTCACCAGACTCGACACGTTCGCGATCGACAAGCCGTTGGACGCGGTGAAGAACGGGATGATCGCGTAGATCCAGAACGTGGTGGACGTCGGTGTCACGAAGTAGAGCAGCATCATCGCCGACAGTCCGAAGAAGCTGAACCGGAGAACCTTGTAGTCGGAGAACGACTTCGCGACCCGGCCCACCAACAACGCCTGCGAAAGCGCGATGAACAAACCGACGATGGCGAAGTAGTCACCCGTCTTCGACGCGCTGAATCCGAACTCGTTGCCCAGGTACACGCCGAAGAACGTCGTGAAGAACGTGAATCCGGCGTTCCACAGGAAGGCGGCGGCCAGAACGACGCGCAATCGTTCGGACGAGAAGCCGGTGACGACGTTCTGCACCGCACGCATCACGTTGAGCTTGGTTCGAACACCCTTCTCGCGCAGCGTCTCGGGGAACGCCCCGAGGATGAGCGCGCAATTGGTGAGCGAGAGAATGGCCGCGAACCAGAAAGGCGTGGTCGCACCGAACCAGTCGGGCGTGTCGAACAAACCGTAGAAGCTCGTGTTCGGCGAACTCAGCTTGCCGCCGAGGTACGGGCCGATGATGAAACCGAGTCCGAACGCGGCCCCGATCAGACCGAAGTTGCGCGCGCGATTGGAGTCGTCACTGATGTCGCCGATGGCCGCCTGAGCGACGGCGATGTTCCCGCCGGTGAAACCATCGAGAGCGCGCGCCGCGAACAGCAGCGGAATGCTCGCGGTGCTGATGCCGATCGCGAAGAGCATGTATCCGAGGGCCGTCCCGAAGATCGACAGGGCGAGGACCGGACGGCGCCCGTAGCGATCGGACAACTGACCGAGGATCGGCGCGGCGATGAACGAAGCGAGCGGGTACGCGGCCTGGAGCCATCCGAGCATGATCAGCCCATCGGTGAACGACCAGCTCTCGGGGGTCACACGGAAGGGTGATCCGGGGCTGATCAACAGCGGGAAGACCGGGATCAGGATTCCGAAACCGAGCAGATCGAGAAAGACGGTGAAGAACACCGACAGGATGGGCTTGCCGCGCACGAGACGACGGTAGCCGTCACGATGTCAGGCCGAGACCATCCGTTCACCGCGACGGTCGTAGGCGACGTTGGAGGCCATGAGGTGCTGATGCGATCCGACCGCGTCGCGGTACAGACGCGACAGAACACTGGAGTTGAACAGCGCACCCGCCCCCGCGAAGTGGAACAGATGGGTCACCGCACTCACCGCCAGTTCGGTCGCGTAGGCGATCACACCGCCGAGACGCTCGTTGCCGGCCATGTTCAGCGTCTCGCCGCGACGAAGCAGAGCGTCCACTTCTCCGAACTCGGCCAGGCCGAAACCACGGGCGGCTTCGATCTGGATCTGCGCCTTGCCCACCTCGTATTTGAAAGCGCCACGGTCGGCGAGCCGCCCGTCGGCTCCCCGCGCCTTGCCTCGCGCGTAGACGACGATCTCGTCGACGAAGCGCTGGCACACACCGAGGGTGAAACCGAGGTTCTCGGCGGCCACGTAGCCCTGGTACGAGAGTGCGAACATCGGCCCGCCGCGTTCGATCGGAGCGAGCGGGTCGAACGAGAGATGATCGGGGACGAATGCCGCATCGGCCACCACGTCGATGCTGCCGGTTCCCTTGAGGGCCATCACGTCCCACTCCCCCGTGACGGTCACCTGCGCGGCGCGCACGATGAGAATTCGCGGACGCGGCGAATCGCCCTCGGCGAGGGCGGTGAGAAGAATGAACTCCGAGTGCGGTACACCGCTCGCGTACTTCCACCGACCCGTGAGTTCGTAGCCGCCGTCGACCCGGCGGAACCGGCCGGTCGGCGCCGACACGGCCGCCATGAACGGGCAAGCGTCGTGAGCGAAGAGTTCGGCCACGCCCGCATCGACGAGCCGGGCTCCGGCCACCCCGCACGCTCCGGCGTGGTTGAAGCCCGTCCAAGCCGCGGTGGCGTTTCGATACGACAGCGCCGAGAAGAAGCGGAGTTGGTCGGCGAGAAGGAGAAGATCGCCTCCCACTTCCATCGGTGCCTTGATCATCGGCACTCGTATCTCGCGCATCACACCGACGAGTTCGTCGGGTGCGCGGCCGAGCGAATCGGCTTCGTCGGCGAGCCGATCGAGACGCTCGGCTCGCGACTCGATTTCGGACACGATCGCTTCGAGCGAACGAGCTCCGCGCATCAGAACACTCCTTCGTAGCTTCCGCCGTCGAGCTGAATGCTCTGACCGCTCAGGTATCCGGCCTGAACCGAGCACACGAACGCGAACGTGTCGCCCAACTCGTGCGCCTGTCCGAGGCGCCCGGCCTTGATGGAGGCGATCTGCTCGGCGCGGGCCTGCTCGTACGAGATTCCCTTCAACTTCATCGCCACCTGGGCCATCTGCTCCTGGCGAGCGGTGTCGAACCGCTCGGGAAGCAGTTGATTGATCGTCACGTTGTACTTCGCGACATCCTTCGACACGCCCTTCAGAACACCCGTGAGGCCGAGTCGAGTTCCGTGCGACAGACTCATCATCGAGTTGGGCGACTTCACCATCGCCGAGCTGATGGCCACGATGCGACCGAAACGGCGTTCGATCATGCCGGGCAGGACCCGCTGCACGAACGAGAGCGGCCCCACGATTCCCTGGTGAACCGCCCGACCCCACTGCGATGGATCGAGTTCGGCGAACCGAACGGGCGACGGGCCTTCACCGTTCAACAACACGATGTCGGGGGCTCCGCAGGCGGCGAGCAGCGCGTCGTGAACTTCGGTCGTGGTCGAGTCGCCCACCACCGGACGAGCGTCCACGCCGTACTTCGCGGCGATCTCGGTAGCGGCCAGTTCGACATCGGCAGCCGTGCGGCCGTTGACGACCACGTTGACACCTTCGCGCGCCACGCTCTCGGCACAGGCCCTTCCGAGTCCGCGACTCGACCCGAGCAGAATCGCCCATCGCCCGCGAAGACCGAGATCCATGTCGTCAGCGCAGTCCGAGGGCTTCGCGCGCGGCAGCGATCTGCTTCACGTCGGGCGGATTCAAGAACGCCTCCGGCGGATCCTTCGGACCCCACACCGAGAAGCCGGCCGGGCCATCGGCGCCGTTCCAATCGTCGCGGCGATGCACCCGATCCCACTCTTCGTCATCGACGATCTGATCCATGTCGGAGAAGAACTCGAACATGTTCCCGGCCGGATCGGTGAGATACCAGAAGACGTTCGAACCGAGATTGTGCCGACCGACCCCAACCACGTCGGCCGACGGATTCTCGGCGAGCACCGCGGTACCGCATTGACCGACGGCGTCGATGTCGTCGACCTCGATCGCGTAGTGGTTGAGATACGACGTGGGGCCGGGCTGGATCAGCAGATTGTGGTGATCGGACTCGACGCGCATGAACGTGAGCATGCCCTTGAACATGCAGTCGGAGACTCGGAAACCGAGCGTGTCCACGTAGAAATGAGCGGCCTGCTTGAACATGGGTGTGGCCAGAACCACGTGGCCCACGCGCCGCGGAGGCGGCGGCGTCTGATCGGCCACCGCGTCCGCACGTTCGGTGGTGCGGATCCGCTCACCCGGGCCGTTGAAGCTGCGGCGCTGCGGCGGTACGAGCGGGTGCGGGGCGCCGACGTCGATCACGATCGCGTGTCCGAACACGGGATCGGCGCACGAAAGAGTCGTTCCCGACAGCGTCGCGGCCACGCCAGCTTCCGACAAGCGAGACGACAGCGCGGCGAGATCCGCCTCGGTCTCGCACGACAGGTGCAACTTCGACAAATGACGGTACGAACCCTCTTTGACGGTGATCTGAACCGGCCGGTCGGCCGTGCCCAGAACATCGGAGCTCGTGCGGGTCATGCCCCGGCGAAGCCAGAAGTCGAACGTTTCATTCGGATTCGGGACCGAGAGCTCGATGTCGAGCAATCCGTTGAGGGCCATCAGCTCTTCTCCTCTTGATCCATTGTCTCCCACACCTCGGCCAGCACCCGCGAGGCGCTCACCGCCACGGGCCAACCCGCGTAGTGGGCCACATGGGTGATCATCGCCTCGAGCGTGTCGCGCGAGATACCGAGGTTGCGCGCCCCACGAAAGTGCAAGAACTGCTCGGACTCGCGGCCGAGGGCGACGAGCACGGTGCACGTGACGAGCGAGCGCTGCTCGAGCGCCAACCGCGGGTCCTGCCACACGTTGCCGAAGAGATGATCGATCGTGTGGGCCAGCAGATCGGGGCTCACACCCTTGGTGGGCGGCGCCCCCTTGAAGAGTCGGCCGGCCAGTTCTCGTCCTTGTTCGCGTGTCATCGAATTCCCCTCCCGGCGAGATAGTACGATGTCGAACTAATTCGCGTCAACCGAAGTTCTGGAGATCGACATGGGCCCGAACGAGATCATCGACGACACCATCACCACCTGGCGGGATTGCCGCCCCGATGTCGACACCACTGGCATGGACTTGGTCCTCCGCATGACCTCGTTGGTCCGACTCAGCGCCGCCCGCATCCAGGATCAGTTGAGCGACTTCGGCATCACGCTGTCGGAGTTCGACGTGCTGGCCACGCTGCGGCGCTCCGGTTCCCGCGCCGAACTCACGCCGTCGTACATCGCGGAAGTGGGCATGGTGAAGCCGAGTGGACTCTCCCACCGGCTCGCGCGACTCGAGCGGGCCGGATTCATTTCGCGCACCGTCGACCCCGAAGATCGCCGAAGCTGGCTCATTCGAATCACACCGGCCGGCCGCCGAATCGCCGACCAGGGAATCGACATCATCGCCGCTGCTCACAACGAGTTGATGCGCGACCTGAGCGCGACGGATCGGAGGACGCTCGGCCGACTGCTGACTACGCTCGGCTCGGCGGTGAGCACGGACACGGAGGTGGGGGTATGACCGAACGGCTCGAGTGGAACGCACCCGGTCCCGGGCGATGGGCGCTCGATCGCTCGCACATCAATCAGCCGGCCACGCTGATCTGTCAGCGCATGCACCGAACCGATGTGTCGCGTGGAACCCGCGAGATGTTCGAGCACATCGGAGCGCCTCTCGACGCTCTCGAGTTCCGATTCGTGAACGGTCTCGCCTACTCGCGCATCCGGCCCCTCATCGCCCCCGACAAACCGGCGGCCAAACTTCCACCCCTCCCCCTGCTGAAACTGGCCGTGCGACTGCACCCTGCGATGCGCAAGCGGCGCAAGACCGCCGAGCGCATGCCGGTGGAGCGACCGTGGCGAGCCGTGGTGGACGAATGGCATCGCCCCGGTGGTCGACGCGATCAGGTCACGGCTCGGAATCTTCAACTACAGGACGTCGATCGAGCGTCGCTCAGCGACGAACAGGCAGTCGCTCATGCCCGCGCCACGATCGCCCACGCCCACGAGATGATGCACCTCCACTTCTGGCTGCACGGCTTCGATCTCGGACCGATCGGCTTCCTCCTCCATTCGGCCGACTCCTGGGGAGTCGAGCGCAGCGAACTGGTTCCCCTTCTCGAAGGTGCCTCGCCCTCCACCTCCGAGGCCGAGCGCGTCCTGCTCGGTATCAAGAAGTTGATCGACGCGTCGGGTCGCCAACCGCGCGACCTCGAGGAAGCGCGGGCGATCTCCGGCGACACCGCGGCCGCTGTCGACGCGTTTCTCCGTGTGCGCGGCACGATGATCTTCTCGCGCTACGACATCGACGGGCTCTGTCTGAGCGAGGCCCCCGACGTGTTGTTCGCGTCGATCATGTCGGCACGGGACGAGAGCGGGAAGGCCGCCGAGGTGACCGAGCGAATCGGCCGGCTCACGCAGCAGGTGCGCGAGCGCATTCCGGCCCATCTCCGTGCCGACTTCGACGAAAAGCTCACCGAGGCCCGTGCCGCGATGGACCTGCGCGACGACAACGGACCGCACACTCTCGAGTGGCCCAACGGGTTGATGAGGCTCGCGCTCCTCGATGTCGGACGCCGTCTCGCCGCACGCGGCCTCGTGCACGACGCGAGCCACGCCCTCGAACTCGACGAACCCGAGATCACCGTCGAGCTCTTCGCCGGACAGGGTCCCTCGGCCGACGAGCTCGCTCGGCGGGCTCATTGGCGAGCCACCGCCGACGTCTCCGACGCCCCGCGAGTGCTCGGCACTCCCGAGCCCCCGCCGCCGCTCCACGTCTTGCCCGCCGCCATGGCCCACATCGCCGGAGGAATGCAGGCGATCCTGGCCGAGGCGGGCCTCGACGGCGAGGTGCGCACCACCGGTCTCACCGGCATCGGCGTGGGAAATGGCGTGCACCGCGGTCGCGTGTGTCGCGCCGATTCACCCGAGGACGCGATCGCCAACTTGCAGGACGGCGATGTTCTCGTCGTCCCGTGCACGACCCCGGCCTACAACATGGTCCTCGCCATGGCCGGCGCGGTCATCACCGCCGAAGGCGGCGTGCTCAGCCATGCCGCGGTCCTCGCGCGCGAGCTCGGAATTCCCGCCGTCATCGGTGCACCACAAGCGATGAACGAGTTGCGCGACGGCATGATCGTCGACGTCGACGCGACAGCCGGCGAGATTCGCGTCGTGGCCAATTCCTGACGATGCGCGTCGTCATCGTCGGAGCCGGCATCGGCGGACTGGCCACGGCCGCACTGCTCAGCCGTGAGGGCCATCACGTCACCGTCGTGGAAACGGCCCGCGAACTCGGCGACGTGGGCGCCGGCATCCAGATGAGTCCCAACGGAGTCCGTGTACTCGATCGACTCGAACTCGGTGCCGCGGCCCGGGAGATCGGTTGCACCCCCGACCGCATCGTGATTCGCCGTTGGCGCGACGACAGCGAATTGATGACGATGCCCATGGGAGATCTCGCCCGGCAGCGATGGGGCCAGCCCTATTACTCGATGTATCGACCCGAGGTGATCGAGATCCTGGCGTCGCGATGCGATGGGGTCGACCTTCGCCTCGGGTCACGCGTCGTCTCCGTCGATCACGACGCCCCGAGCGTCACGCTCGCCTCCGGTGAAAGCATCTCGGCCGATGTCGTCGTGGGTGCCGACGGCATCCACTCGGTCGTGCGCAACAGCGCGTTCGGTCGGCAGTCGACGCGCTTCAGCGGTTTCGTGGCCTACCGAGCACTCGTGCCCCGAGCCGAGGTGGACGACCTCCCGGTGGAGGTGACCAACCGCGTCGGACCCGACGCGCACATCGTCAGCTACTTCGTGGGTCGGGAGCGTCGGTTCCTCAATCTCGTCTGCATCTACGAGGACCGCGAATGGGACGTCGAGTCGTGGAACGAGCCGGGCGATCCCGAGGTGTTGCGCGCGCGTTTCGCCGACTGGTCGCCATCCGCGCTCCGAGTTCTCGATCGAGTACGCGAGCCGGTGTTCCGCTGGGCCCTGCACGATCGCGAACCACTGGCGCGCTGGTCGCGGGGCGCCACCACACTGCTCGGCGATGCCTGCCATCCGATGGTGCCGTTCATGGCCCAAGGCGCGTGTCAGGCACTCGAGGATGCGGCCGAACTCACCGATGCCTTGTCGACTCATGACGATGTGCGCGAAGCGCTCGACGAGTACGAGTCCCGGCGCCGTCCCCGAACCGCCGACATCCAGAGTCTTTGGTTCGCCAACGCGACCACCTACCACTTGCACGACGGGCAACCGCCGGACCACCGCGCCGCCGCTTACGCCGCGGCGTCGCTTTGTTCCTGCGGTTGCCCGTCGTG
>JBEAXP010000106.1:0-4311 GCA_041159745.1 Actinomycetota bacterium
AGGGTGAAGCCGATGCCAACGCGCAGCAGCAGCGTTCGGCCGACTCCGCCGACTATCTCGGCGAGCACATGGGTGACGCGCCGGCCCTGGTGATCGCCTGCAACATGGGTGTTCGCGCCGATGGGACGCCCGGGATGATGACCTCGTCGCTCATGGGCAACGTGTTGCCGGCCATGTGGAGTTTCATGCTCGCCGCCCGCGCTCGGGGCCTGGGCACCGCGTGGACCACCGTGCACCTCATGATGGAGCAACAGGTGGCCGACATTCTCGGCATCCCGTTCGAGACCGTGCAGCAGGTCTGCTTGTCTCCGCTCGCCTTCACCAAGGGCACCGATTTCAAGGCGGCGGCTCGTCCGTCGGCCGACTCGATCATCCACTGGGATCAGTGGTGACGAGGCGCGAGGTCGCGCTCTCCACCAAAGGTTTCATGCCAGCCGAGGAGGGCGACGCCCTCCACGCGGCCGCGTTGCGCGCCGGTACCGAGAATCCGGGTCGTCCGTTCCTGGAAGTCGGCTCGTATTGCGGGCGCTCCACGGTGTGGTTGGGCGATGCCGCCGAGCGGTCGGGCACCGTGCTCTTCGCCGTCGATCACCATCGTGGATCTGAAGAGAATCAGGCCGGTTGGGAATGGCACGACGAATCACTCGTCGATCCCGCGGTCGGCCTCATGGACACGCTCCCGCACTTTCGCCACACCATCTGGAAGGCCGACCTCGAAAAGGTCGTGATCGGTGTGGTGGGGCCGTCGCCCTTGGTGGCCCGGAACTGGACCACCCAACTGGCGTTTCTGTTCATCGACGGCGGACACGGCGTCGAGCCGGCTCGCCTCGACCACGAACTCTGGACCCCGCACGTCGCACTCGGCGGTTACCTGGCGATCCACGACGTGTTCCCCGATCCGGCCGACGGTGGACGGCCGCCGTACGAGCAGATCTACCTTCCGGCCCTGGCCAGTGGTCGGTTCGTCGACGAGTCGGCGACGGGAAGTCTGCGCGTGTTGAAGCGCTTCGCGTAGTTCGTGTCAATTGTGGCGCTGAGCGGCGCGTAGGCCGGCCCAGGCGAGATCGCTCACCTGCCGAGCCACCACCGTCGGATCGAAATTCTCACCGCGGTCGATGAGTCGACGCGACACCGCTTCGGTCATGCCGACGATCGCGTAAGCGAGATTGCGTCGGTGGTCGGCGTCGATGTCGGCGGTGATGAGCGGTTCGATCGCGTCCGCGATCTTCGAGGTGAAGCCGCGTACCACTTCGCTGAATTCGGAATCGCGACGCGAGCCGCCGCCGAACAGCAGCGAGAACGCGTCGTGGTCGTTGGCAATCCAGTCGAAGTAGGCGCGGAAGCCGAGTTCGGTGCGTTGACGGCCGGAGCTGGACGCGATGCGCGGGTCGGTGATGGCGTTGATGAGACGCGAACCCGCCTCCTCGATCACCGCAAGGTACAGCTCGCGCTTCGATGTGAAGTGCTGATAGAGCACGGGCTTGGTGATGCCGGCCGCCTCGGCGACTTCGTTCATCGAGGTGAGGTGGAATCCCTCGCGTGCGAACGCTCCCAGCGCCACCGCGAGCAACTGCTCGCGTCGTTCGGCCGCCGGAAGTCTCATCGCCATACGGGCTCCAAGGTATCGGCTCTCAGAGTCCGCGCTCGCGGTCTTCTCTCTCGGCGGCTTTCACGGCGTAGCCGAGGACGATGGCCGGGGCCAGGAGAATCGAGCCCAGCACCAGGCTGATCGTGACGAGTGTGACCAGGACGCCGTTGAAGCCGAATGCGAACGCCATCACGAACAAGGCGATGGCCAACGCGTACAGCAAGTAGCCGATTCGATTGGCGATGAGAACGAGCGACGAGATGCGCTGGCGGCGCGCGCGAACCGGATCGGTGGGTGACGAGGTCACGCTCGAACCCTAGCGACTACGGTACGAACGTGCCCGTTCGTGTGCAGTGGTTCGATTCGGTGTGTTCGATCGTGATCGATCGCCCCGAGAAGCGAAACGCGGTCGATCTCGCCACGTTGAAAGAAATCATCGGAGCGCAGAACGATGCGCGGAGCGCGAGAGTGGTCGTGCTGTCGGGAACTCCGCCCGCCTTCTGCAGCGGAGCCGATCTCGCCGGTGTCGAAGTGGGGGAGTTCACCGAAACGTTGCTGGAAGCTCTGCGCGGCTTCGGTCGTCTTCCCGGGATCACCATCGCCGCCGTCGACGGACCGGCTCTCGGAGCGGGAACCCAGTTGGCGGCCGCGTGCGATGTGCGCGTGGCCACACCCTCGAGCAAGTTCGGAGTTCCGGCGGCGAAGTTGGGTTTGGCCGTCGATCGTTGGACCGTGGCTCGAGTCGGTCACGAAGCCGGATGGAGCGCCGCGCGGTTCATGTTGTTGACCGGTGAAGCCGTTCCGGCGGACCGACTCGTGGGAGGTTTCGTGCACCGCCTCGGTGATGTCGCGTCGGCGTTCGATTGGGCTCGCGAGTTGGCGCTGTTGGCGCCTCTCACCATCGCCGCCCACAAGATGGCCGTCGAATCGATGCTCGGCGATGGAGCGGCCGCCCCGTTCTCGGTGGCCGAAGTGGAAGCGGCGCGTCTGGCCGCCTGGGCCAGTCACGATGCCGATGAAGGACGCCGCGCGTTCATGGAGAAGCGTCCGCCGCGTTTCGAAGGTCGCTGATCGCGTCAGAGATTCGGCGGTAGGAGCCGGTTCACGTTCTGGAAGACAAAGTACAGGACGACGAAGAACGGAACGGCGATGGTAGCGATGCCGATCCAGCGACGGCTGCGCAGGGCGACGTACCAGCCGAGCGCGACGACGACACCCTGCACAAGAATCCAGCCGATCACGTGGGGCCAGGCGGCGGAGTCGGAGAACCATCCGCGACTGAACGTGTCGTACTCGTCGGCCACGCTCGCGGCTGCATCGGTGAATTCGCTGTTGGCGCCCGGGTCGACATCGGCGTCGCCGGCTCCGGTGTCACCGACACCCGAGTCGTCGTTCGGGACCGGACGGCGTTCGTCGGCATCGACGAACATGGCGTACACGAACGGCTTGTCGTCGACGGGTTCGCTGACGTCCGTGTCGAGCACGGCCGAGACGATGAGCCGTTGGCTCGCCGAGAACTCGGGATGGCACGTGGTGAGAGTGAGGCGGGCCACGCTCGGATCGGTCGTCGCCACCACGTATGAATCGTTCGGTCCGACGATCGTCTGCGAGTCGACTATGTACGTGAACTCGCGACCCTGGATGTCGGTGACGATGATCTCGTCGCCCGGCTCCAGCTCGTCGATGTTGCGGAAGGGTTCGCCGTACGTGGTGCGGTGACCGGCGATCGCCATGTTGCCGAGATGTCCGGGTTGGGGTGTCGAGGGGAAGTGACCCGGGCCCTTCTTGAGATCGTCGGATGCCACTCCGGCCACCACGTACTTGGTGACTCCGATACGGGGGATGTCGATCACGGCGATCGCGTCGCCCTCGTCGACGACGATCGGCGCGCTGATCCCGGTCGCATCGTTCGCATCGGTCGGGGTCGACGGGGTTCGATCGTCGTTCGAACTCGGAACGGTGACGATGGCTTGGGTGTTGCGTCGTTCGAATTGCGAGGCGAGTCGATCCTGAGCCTGCGACTCTTCGATTCCGGTGCCCCAGAGCTGGTAGCCCACGAAGAGGAACATCAAGATGCCGAGTGTGATGAGTGTCTGACCGAGGCGACCGAGGAACCAGTACCAGTCACGACGGATCGGTGCGCGTCGGTGGGTCGTCTCGGCGGTTTCCACTGCCGTGCGACGCTATCCCTCCACCCCTGCTCAGGAGGGTCGGCGGATAGCGTCGGAACGGTGATGACCGATGTCTCCGCCGACCTCCGCAGCGGCCATCACGACCATGTGGTCGACGTGCGCGACGTCGTGGTGGTGCTCGGCGCGTTTCCGGCCCTGGCCGGTGCGTCGCTCACGGTCGATCGTGGCGAGATCGTCTTGTTGAGCGGGCCGAACGGGGCTGGCAAGACCACGTTGTTGCGGGCCTGTGCCGGTCTCGTGCCCATCGAACGCGGACACGCGAGCGTTCTCGGACACGGCCTGTCGACCGAGCGTGATGCCGTACGCCGTCACGTGGGTTTGATCGGTCATCACAACGGTTTGTACTCCGACCTCTCGGTGTCCGAGAACGTGCGCTTCTGGGGTTCGACCGTCGGCGCTTCCTCCGCCGAAGTCGACTCGGCGATGCGGCGCATGGGACTCGATGGCCGTCTTTCCGATCTTCCGGTGGCACGCCTGTCGGCTGGTCAACGTCGACGCACCGCTCTCGCCGCGTTGGTCGCGCGCCGGGCA
>JBEAXP010000183.1:0-3621 GCA_041159745.1 Actinomycetota bacterium
CTACGTACCCGAGATCGACGGGACGGACGATGCATCACTCGTCGAGTTGATCGGCGGTACGGTCGTGGTGGTGCCCGGTGAACTCGACAATCGCAAGATCACCGTTCCCGACGATCTGGTGAGGGCGCGCGAATTCCTGAAGTCGAGTGGAGAAGTGCGATGACCGGGTTCGCCATTCGTGTCGGCCAGGGTTTCGACGTTCATCGTTTCACCGATGATCCGAGTCGCCGATTGATCCTCGGAGGTGTGCGATTCGACGGCACCCGCGGACTCGACGGGCACAGTGACGCCGACGTGATCGCACACGCGGTGGCCGATGCGTTGTTGGGTGCGGCTGGCTTGGGAGACATCGGCCAGCACTATCCCGACACCGATCCGAAGTGGAAGGGTGCCGACTCCATCGCCTTGCTCGCCGATGTGGTGGAGAAGGTGCGGGCGCAGGGCTGGGAGATCGGAAACGTGGATTGCAGCGTGGTGTGCGAAGAACCGAAGTTGGCGCCGCATCGTGATGCGATGCAAGAGACGTTGTCGCGAGCGGCGGGGGCGCCAGTTTCGGTGAAGGGACGACGAGCCGAGGGGCTCGGTGCGCTCGGACGGCGCGAGGGAATCGCCTGTTGGGCGAGTGCGGTCGTGTTTCGCAATGGTCGCGACGCGTTGCGCAACGAGGCGGAAATCTGATGGCCGCGCGTCGTCCCGCTCGTGGACGTTCCGGTGCTCCGCGCGCCGGCGGTGGTCGCCCGAGTGGTGGCCAGCCCAAGGGCGCGTCGGGTCGCGGTCGTCGAACCGGAGGTGCGGCCTCGGGTGCACCGCGTTCTCGTGGCGCTGGCCGTACCGGTGCGGTGAAGCCGACCAAGACATCCGACCGTGGCGACAAGCGCGGACGCGCCACCGCACTCGGATCGACTCGCGACAAGAGGTCGGATGAACGCGATGATCTCGGCGGCACGCAGATCGAGGGTCGCCAGGCGGTCCGCGAACTTCTCATCGCCGGCAAGCGACGTGTGCACGAAGTGTGGATAGCGAACGAGCGCGACACGAGCGACGTGGTCGAGGACATCGTGCAGTTGGCGCGGGCAAATCGCGTGCCGGTGGTGGAAGTGAGTCGAAAGAAACTCGACTACGCGGCGCGGAGCGAAGCGCCGCAGGGTGTGTTGGCGCGAGCCGATGCGCTCATGCCCGTGAACTTCGATGTGCTCGTGAAGCGCCGACCCGGTCGCGCACCTTTCCTGGTGGCCGTCGACGGAGTCACCGATCCGGGCAACCTCGGTGCGATCCTGCGTTGTTGTGATGGAGCCGGTGTGGATGGAGTCGTTCTCCCGCGTCACCGCTCGGTTCATGTCACTCCCACCACCGCGAAGGCGTCGGTGGGTGCGTGCGAGCACGTTCCGATGGCGCTCGTCGGCGGCCTCCCGACCGCACTGACCAAGATGCGCGAGTTGGGCATCTGGGTGGTGGGTCTAGACGACGCCTCCGACAAGTCGTTGTTCGATCTCGGCGATCTGGCCACCGAGGGGATCTGCCTCGTGCTCGGTGCTGAAGGTGCGGGACTTTCGCGCCTCGTGCGTGAGCGCTGCGACGTGATCGTCGGCATCCCGATGCGCGGCCGTCTCAGTTCGCTGAACGTGTCGACGGCGGCGGCGCTGGCGACTTATGAAGTCGCCCGCCATCGTCGTTAGCCTCGAACGGGTCGCCGGGTTAGCTCAGTGGTAGAGCAACCGCCTTGTAAGCGGTAGGTCGTGGGTTCAATCCCCACACCCGGCTCTCAGTCCGTCACGCGGGCGATGCGGGCCAGCAGAACGTCGAGAGCCCGATCGTTGTGGCCGCCTTCGGGGATGATCACGTCGGCGTACCGCTTGCTGGGTTCGATGAACTGGATGTGACTGGGCCGGACGCTCGTCATGTATTGATGCATGATCGAGTCGGGTGTGCGGCCGCGGTCGCGGACGTCGCGTTGCAAGCGTCTGATGAGGCGCACATCGGCGTCGGTGTCCACGAACACGCTCAGATCGAACAACTCGCGCAGCGATTCGTCGTAGAGGGCGAGGATGCCTTCGAACACCACGATCGGCGCCGGAGCGACCATCACCACATCTTTCGAACGGTTGTGGTCGGCGTAGTCGTACACGGGCAGTGGAATCGTTTCACCGGCCAGCAACGCCGAGAGTTGCTGGTTCATGAGATTCCAGTCGAAGGCGTCCGGATGGTCGTAGTTGGCGCGGGCCCGCTCGTCCCAGGGTTGGTGCGTGCGATCGACGTAATAGGCGTCCTGACGAATGAGAGCGAGGCGATCGGTGCCGACGAGGTCGACGAGCCGTTCGGCGACGGTGGTCTTCCCGGAGCAAGTTCCACCGGCAACGCCGATCACGAAGGGTCGATTCACCCTGGTCACGACATCGAGGGTAGTTGTGTCCGATGAGCAGGGCCGTTTCGCCGGGGGTGCTTGTAAACCCGAGGCCAAAACGGGCAGGCTGTACCAATGGCCCTGACGGAGCGAGAGAAGGCGATCCTCGATTTCGAGCGGGGCTGGTGGACCGAGGACGGCGTCAAGGACGTCATGCTGCGCGAGCGGTTCAGTTGCTCGGCCGACGAGTACTACGCCGACCTGAACCGTCTTCTCGACCACCCTGATGCACTGGCGTACGATCCACTCGTGGTTCGCCGTCTGCAGCGGGCCCGCGAACGTCGTCGGCAGATGCGCCTCGATGGGGCGTCGGAATCGGGAGGCCTGGAAGCATGAGTGACGAGCAGCCCACCGGATCTCGCACCGCCCGTCCCTCGTCGTCTGGTGGGGTGGGCGTTTCCACCACGCTCGGCATCATCGTGGCGGCGATTGCCGTTCTGCTCGGTTTCCTCATCCTGCGCGACATCAACCGTGACCGCGATGGCGGTGAAGTGTCCGGCCCGGTGGAAACCCAGCCGGTGAGTACCGACGTGACCGGCACCGATGTGACATTGCCGCCGATCGACACCACCACGCTTCCGCGCACCGGATACAAGGTGCTGGTTGCCAACGCTTCGGGCATCTCGGGCAGCGCGGGGCAGATGAGCACCGCGTTGCAGGCCGAAGGGTTCGTGGTCGTACAGCCGGCGACCAACGCCGCCGAAACCGTGGGCAAGCAGACCGTGACCGTCGTGTTCTACGTGCCGGGCTTCGAGACCGGTGCGGCCGCCGTGGCCGAGGTGCTCGGTGGGGTGGCCACTCAGCCGGTCGCGTCACCGCCGCCGGTGGAGTCGGGCGACTTGGGCGAGGCCACCGTGGTGGTGCTGCTCGGAACCGACCTGGCCGGCAAGCTCCTTCCGGGGGCGTTGCCCTCGGCCAGCCCGACCTCGATCGCGGCGATCACCACCACGACCACCGGCTGAGTCCGGTCTCTTCAGTCGTCCCGGACTTTTGTTTGCCGGCCCAGACTTTCCGTCCTAGTCTTTCTTCCAGGTCATTTCGGTGATCGGGCAATCGAGTCGCGACGGGGCAACAACGTCGTGTGTCGAGCAAGTGAGCGAGTCGAACGAATCCGGGGCTGGAGGACACGACGATGGGCAACGAGGGCGAACGTACGCGCACGCATGTGCGTCGTCGCGTCGTTGGCGTCGTTGCATTCGCTGTGGTGATGATGTTCGTCG
>JBEAXP010000196.1:0-38040 GCA_041159745.1 Actinomycetota bacterium
CGCGTGCGCCAGATCGAGGCCCGCGCCCTCGGCAAGCTCCGCCACCCGAGCGTGTCGCGCGTGTGGCACCAGGGTCAGCAAGCCGCCGACGCCGGCTGACCGCCGTCGCTCAGAGCGGCAACTGACGACGCACGGCTCGTGCATCGTCCATCAAGTGCGCGGGCGCCGCGATCGGAGTGCGTCGGGCCGAGTGATCGAGAACCAGCAGGTCGCGCTCCTGAGCGTCGACGACCAGCGCTCCGGCCTCATCGAGGATGAGCGTGGCCGCGCCGTAATCCCACACACCGTGCGCGGAGGGACTCATGTCGATGAAAGCGTCGACGGTTCCGTCGGCCACCAGACACAGATCGATCGCGCTCGCCCCGAGAGCGCGGAACTGCCACCAACCCGGCTGAGCCGGCGGCCGACCGGAGATCGCGACGATCGCCTCGCCCCACGACGCCGTGGTGGCCGGGGCGATCGCGATTCCGTCACGCCAGGCTCCGCCGCCGCGAGTCGCCCACCACCGAGTCGGCTGGGCCTGATGAGCCACGAGAGCCGCCACCGCCCCCGAACGATCCATCACACAGAGCGACGTCGCGAAGTGCGGGACTCCGCGGCTCGCGTTGGTCGAGCCATCGAGTGGATCGACCACCAGAACCAGCTCGCGTTCGAGGTTCGACGAGCCGCTCTCCTCGGAGAGAACTCCCCAGTCGACGCCGAGGTCGTCGAGTGATCGGCGTACCGCCGCATCGGCCACGAGATCGGCCGCGTACTGGCCGTCACGCCGACCCGACGGGCCCCAATCGACCACCGACGCCAGGGCGTCTCGCACGTCGTCGGCGATGCGGTGCAGCGCCTCGAGCAGCCCATCGGTGTTCACCCGTCGAAGGGTAGTGTCGTCTCGTGGCAGTGATCGATGTCGCGGGCTTCGTGTCCGACATGAAGAGCCATGCGATCGACCATGGCTTCCACGTCCACGACGAACGGCACTTCGTGGAGACGTACTCCCTCCGGCAACTCTGGGAAGTCGACCTCCATCCCGAAGAAGCGTGCGACGGCCCGATCGACCTGCACTTGTCGCTCGAAGTCGACCCGCGCGCCCTGCTCGGATTCGAGGACGCGGTGGCCGCGATCGATCCCGAGGTCGACGAGCTTCCGTCCGACTTCACGTTTCCGCTGCTCTTCACCTGGGCCCTACCGCCACTGCAGAACCCACCCGATCTCCTGGTGCTGGCCACCGATCTCGCCGGTGTCGGCGGCATCGAACTGCCGCTCGAAGTTTCGGCCATCGACTCGACCGCGTCGGTCACCGATGCACCCGAACGAAAGTTGTCGATCGTGGCCCGCCTGTCGGTTCCGTTGGCCGACGTGTACGAGAACAACGACGAGACGTTCTGCCACACGCTCGATCGCTGCCGAGACGTCAGCCTCTACCTACTCGAAGTCGCACCGCGCTGGCTGGCCGAATCCTGACTCCGGCCGTCGAGCCGTGAAAGACTGACGCCATGAACGTCGCCGAGTTGATCGACATCTTGAAGGACCTCGATCCGGATGCGGTGGTCGAGATGGCCATCGTCGCGCCCGTGACGGCCGAAGACGACTCGATCACCGTCGATCAATACACGGTGGAAGGAATCCTCCCGCGCGATCCGGCCGACCACGAGGGCGAGTCGGTCGTGTGGCTCATCGGCGGAGAGGCCGACGACGTCGACGAATTCATCGATGCCGTCGGCGCCGAGGACCCGGTTCCGCATTCGGCCGAAGGCGATGTCATCGACATGTCGACCTGGCCGCGTTGATGGCGGTCGCAACGCTCAGAGACGGGCTCTGATCTCCCACAGATCGGGGAACACCGGCCGTCCGAGCGTGGTCTTCAAGTAGTCGGCCCCGCTCGACCCACCCGTACCCGGTTTGGTGCCGATGGTTCGCTCGACCATCTTCACGTGGCGGTAGCGCCACTCCTGCAGCCCTTCGTCGAGGTCGACCAGGCGCTCGCAGAGTTCGGCCGCGTCGCGATCGTGCCGGTACACCTCCACCAGAGCGTTCTGCACCTCTTCGTTCGGTTCGGTCGACAGCGACGGATCGCGGCCGAGCACATCGCTCGGAATCGCGTGTCCACGGCGCGCCACGAGAGCACAGAACGCCGCCCACAAGGACGGCGCTTGGAGTCGACGCCTCAGACTCTCGCGCACCGCACCATCAGCCGGGAGCGCATCGAGCACCGAGCCGCGCTTGTGCCCCAGCAGGAATTCGAGTTCGCGGAATTGAGCCGACTGGAACCCGCTGCCCGATTCGAGCCGCTCGCGGAAACTCAGGAATTCGAGCGGGGTCATGGTCTCGAGCACGTCCATCTGCGTGACCATCACCTTCATGATCGTCAGCACGCGTTTGAGGGTATGCCCGCACCGAGTCGTCTCGTCACGATCGAGCAGAACGACGGCGTGATCGAGCTCGTGGAGCACCTGCTTGAACCACAGCTCGTACACCTGATGGATCACGATGAAGAGCATCTCGTCGTGCTCTTCTCGGCCGGCGACGGCCGACTGCGGAGTCTGGAGCGAAAGCAGATCGTCGATGCGGAGATAGGTGGAATACGTGAGCTCGTCGCTCATGAGGGGATCTCCAGACGTCCGTGTTCGATGAGGGGAAGCACCATGTCGCCGACACGACGGCATTCATCGAGGTGCGGGTAACCCGAGAAGATGAACGACTCGATACCGAGCGCTCGATACTGATCGATCTTGGCGGCCACCTGGTGCGGATCGCCCACGATGGCCGCACCGCATCCGCTTCGACCGCGCCCGATCCCGGTCCAGAGGTGGTCCTCCACGAAGCCGTCACCGCTCGCCGACTCGCGCAGTTCGGCCTGGCGGCGCACACCGGTCGATTGCGAATCGAGCGAACGGGCCCGAATGGCCGCTCCCGTCTCGTCGTCGAGGGCAGCCACGATGTGTTCGGCGGCGGCCCGGGCCGCGGCCTCGGTCTCCCGAACCACCACGTGCGCTCGATATCCGAAGCGCAATGTGCGGCCATGCGCCGCCGCCCGTTCGCTCATCTCACGCACCAACCCGCCGATCACGTCGATCGTGTCGGGCCACATCAAGTACACGTCGGCATGTCGAGCCGCCACGTCACGGGCCTCTTCGGACAGTCCACCGAAATACAGCGGTGGACAGCCCCGCCCCACCGCCGCGATTCGCGGTGGCGCCACGTCCACCGAGACGAACTCGCCGGCCGAAGAGATCGCTCGGCCCGACAGCAGATCGCGCAGGGCGGCCATCACTTCTCCGGTGCGGCGATAGCGGGCCGGACCATCGAGCTTCTCGCCGGGCATCTCCGACGAGATGATGTTCACGGTGAGGCGGCCCTCGAGCATGTGGTCGAGGGTCGCGATCTGCCGCGCCAACTGCGGCGTCCACATCTCTCCGCAACGTACGGCCACCAACAAGCGGATGGCAGCCGTACGAGCCGCCATTCCCCCGGCGAAAGCCACCGCGTCGATACCGAGGGCGTAACCCGACGGCAACAGCACATTGTCGAACCCGCTGCGCTCGGCCTGCTCGACGATCGCGCGGCAGTGTTCCCAGGAACTCTGCAGATCGGAGTCGACCACGCCGAGTTGTTCGTAGTCGTCGTCGCACAGCGCGGCGAACCAACTCACTTCGCATCGGCTCGGTGCCGAAGCCGTCACGGCAAGGGCCGCCCGTCACTCGCCTCGATGATCCGGTACACCTCGGCGCGAGTGAGCGTCACCGAGGTGGCCGCGGCCAGGTCGGCCAATCGTTGCGGGCTCTGGCTTCCCACGATCGCCACCGGAGCGCTCGGATGAGCCAACACGAAGGCAACCGCCAGCGCGGCCCGCGACACGCCGTGATCGGCGGCGATCGAATCGAGGGTCGCGATCAATTCGGGCCGTACTCCATCCCCGGTCGCCAGACGACCACCGGCCAACGGGCTCCAGGCCAGAGGGAGCATGCCCGTTTCGGCGCACAAGTCGAGCGTCCCGTCACGCAGTGGGTCGAGGGCAATCGCCGACAACTCCGGTTGAGTGGTGGCCAGACGCACGTCGAGATGAGCCTGCAGCGCGCGGGTCTGGGCGACGGTGTGGTTCGACACGCCAACGGCTCTCACCACACCGCGATCGATGAGCGACATGAGTGCATCGGCCACTTCGGCCGGGTGCGTGAACGGGTCGGGACGATGGATCTGGTACAGGTCGATCACGTCGACCCCGAGTCGGCGCAACGACGCTTCGCACGCCGATGTGAGGTAATCGCGGCTGCTCACGTACGGCACTCCGGGGACGATGCCGCCCTTGGTGGCCAACACGATGCGATCGCGCAATCCCGATCGTCGGCGAAGAACGTCGCCCAACATCTCCTCGCAGGTGCCAAAGCCGCGTCCACCCCAGTCGAGGCCGTACACATCGGCGTTGTCGACCAGGTTCATGCCGAGATCGACGGCGGCCTCCACCAGGTCGGCGCATCGTCCGCCGTCAGGGTCGGTCAGGCGCCAGCACCCGAAGGCCAGTGCGCCGACTTCACGTCCGGCGATGGTCCGAGCATCGGCACTGAGCGGGGCGTCGACGGACATCGAGGCGAATGTAGTGGAGCATGTCGACCGACGTGGGTGGAGTCGCTCGTGGTGGGGCGGGCAGGGATCGAACCCGCGACCCAGGGATTATGAGTCCCCTGCTCTGACCAACTGAGCTACCGCCCCGAATGACACAGGGTCCGCACGAGGCGGACCCTGCTAGTGCTCCGAGAGCAGGGCTCGAACCTGCGACCCGCTGATTAACAGTCAGCTGCTCTGCCAACTGAGCTATCTCGGAAGGCGTGTCCGAGGTTATCAGCGGGCCCCGGTCGGCCCACGGGCTGGTCAGTCGAGTTCGATGGGCTGTTCGTCGGTGGCCGCGAAGCCCTCACCCGAACCCGTGAGACCCGAGGCCGCGCGCACCTTCTCGGTGATGTCGACCATCAATTCGGGATTCTCGGTCAGGAACGTCTTGGCGTTCTCGCGACCCTGGCCCATCTGTTCGCCGTCGTAGGTGAACCAAGCCCCGGACTTCTTCACGATGCCCAGATCGACGGCCATGTCGAGGAGCGTGCCTTCGCGGCTGATGCCCTTGCCGTACATGATGTCGAACTCGGCCTGGCGGAAGGGCGGGGCGACCTTGTTCTTGACGACCTTCACACGCGTGCGGTTGCCCACGACCTCGGCACCGTCCTTGATGGACTCGATGCGACGAATGTCGAGACGAACCGACGAGTAGAACTTGAGCGCACGACCACCGGGAGTGGTTTCGGGCGACCCGAACATCACACCGATCTTCTCGCGCAACTGGTTGATGAAGATGGCGATGGTGTTGGTCTTGTTGAGGTTGGCCGTGAGCTTGCGGAGCGCCTGGCTCATGAGACGGGCCTGCAGACCCACGTGGCTGTCGCCCATTTCGCCTTCGATTTCGGCCTTGGGAGTGAGGGCCGCCACCGAGTCGATGACCACCACGTCGAGGGCGCCCGACCGCACGAGCATGTCGGCGATCTCGAGGGCCTGTTCGCCGGTGTCGGGCTGCGAGATGAGGAGTTGATCGATGTCGACACCGATGGAACGGGCGTACACCGGGTCCATGGCGTGCTCGGCGTCGATGTAGGCGCACACGCCGCCGTTGCGCTGAGCCTCGGCCACGACGTGCATGGCGAGGGTGGACTTACCCGACGACTCCGGGCCGTAGATCTCGACGACGCGGCCGCGGGGCAGTCCGCCCACTCCGAGGGCCACATCGAGGGCCAGGGCGCCCGTGGAGACGGTTTCGATGCCCTTGAAGGTCTGCTCGCCCATCCGCATGATGGACCCCTTGCCGAACTGCTTGTCGATCTGGGCGAGGGCCATATCGAGGGCCTTGGCGCGGTCTGTGCTCATGTCTCTGCCTTTCTAGAGGTTGTTGGTGTCTGTGTCGGGGACCGTACGGGACGGGTGTGGCACAGAAGCCGGGATCACGCTGGACGAATGACAGGAGCGTAACTACGAACACCCGTTCGGTCAAGCATTCGATCGATCAAATGTTCGATTGCTCGAAGAAACGCGTCGACCCGGTCAGCGCGACCCGGCCCGGGCCTGGTCGGCCAGCCAGTCGGCCGCCTCGGCCGCCTCGCCGTCGCCCACCGGTCGGACCCGCAGGTCGATGGCGATCCAGATGGTGTGGGTGAGCGGCCACGTGACCACGGGAATGACGATCGCGGCCGAAGCCAGGATCACGTACAGCGTCACCACCGGAACATCGGGAACTGTGAGCGCGACCGCGATGCCGACGGCGGCGATCACGAGTCCGATGTTGAGAACGAGTCCGATGGTGAGCGCGCCCAACTCGTGGCCGTCGACTCCGCGGGTGCGACGCAGGCCGCATCCGACACAGCGCTCACCTTGCGAGAACCACGAACGGAACCACGCTCTCCCACTGCCGCAGCGCGGACAACGGCGAACGATCGCCCGGAGCAACAACCGCGAGAGAGGAAGGGCTCGAAGTACGCGCGGAGAACCGTCAGCGGAACCGGTATCGGTCACGCGAGAAGTTCGTCGACGAAATCGGCGAACACTTCGGCGTACGCGAGCGCATCGTCCTCGGTGTGCTTGATCGAGATGAGCCACTGCTCGTCGAGACCCGGCGGCAGGAGGATGCCACGGTTGATTCCGTGGATCCACTGCGCGAAGGCCAGATCGAAGTTGGTGGCTTTGTAATCGCGATAGTTACGAATGGGCTCAGGCGCCCACGTGACGCAGCCCTTGGCGCCGAATTGGATGGTGTGCGCCGGGATGCCGCTCGAATCGATGATGTCGTTGCACGCATCGACCAGCTTGGTGTTGCGCAGAATCGTGTCGTTGGTGGCCTCGGGTGTGCACACCTCGGACAGCACGGCCTTGGCCGCCGCCATGCACAGCGGGTTGCCGTTGTACGTGCCGAGATGGATCACACGACCGAGCGTGATCTGGTCCATGTATTCGCGCTTGCCGCCGAACGCGCCGAGCGGCAGGCCGCCGCCGATGGACTTGGCCAGCGACACCAAGTCGGGCGTGACACCGAGAGCTCCGGTGGCTCCACCCCAGCCCGCGGTGATTCCGGTCTTCACTTCGTCGAAGATCAGGAGAGTTCCGTGACGCTGCGTGATCTCGCGCACGGCCTGCAGATACCCCGGCTGGGGCAGGCAGATACCGATGTTTTCCATCACGGGTTCGACGATGAAGCAGGCCACGTCGCCGTTGCGCAGAACTCGCTCGAGGGCTTCGGGGTCGTTGTACGGAATGACGATGGTGTCGCCCAGGACGGCCTTGGTGACTCCCGCGGTGGACGGCACCGGGATCGGTGCGTCGGCCGGGCCGGCCAGGTCGAGGGGCGGCTTCATGGAGATCATGACCTCGTCGTGATGGCCGTGGTAGCCGCCCTCGACCTTCACGATCTTGTCGCGACCGGTCACCCCGCGAGCCACGCGAATGGCGTCCATGGTGGCCTCGGTCCCCGAGTTGGTGAACCGCCACATGGGCAACCCGTAGCGCTCGCCGAGCATCTCGGCGACCTCGGCGTTCGACTCGCACGGCGTCACGAACAACGTCCCGTTGTCGAGTTGCGCTTCGACCGCGCGCCGAACCGCTGGGTGCACGTGCCCGCTGAAGAGCGCGCCAAAACCCATGTCGTAGTCGATGTAGCGATTGCCGTCGACGTCGACCATGTAGGCGTCCTTGGCCGATCGCACGACGATCGGGTGCGGATCGTACGCCTGGAAGCTCGACGGGACGCCGAGAGGCAGGACGAGACGAGCGCGTTCGGTGGCCTTCTGCGAGCCCTTCGTGCGCTCGGCGTACCGAGCGATCTCGCGGGCCGTGATCTCTTTCGCCCGTTCTCCCAGCGAACGGACGCTGCTAACTGACGAGTCCGTGGCTGACACGGATATCAACTCCTTCAGAGTTCCCGTCACCCTAGCAAGGCGTTTTGGCGGCCGCTCGCGACGATTCGAGCGCTTCGCGTCGCCCCAGCAAAACCCGAGGATTTCCGGACGGATGTGGTTCGGGAATCGTGGGAATTGCAGGTATTGCTGGCAGACTTTCCCGGTTCATGGTGGACGTAGCTCAGTCGGTTAGAGCGTCAGGTTGTGGCCCTGAAGGCCGGGGGTTCGATTCCCCTCGTTCACCCCAGTCGGCGCCTACACTCGTACTTTGCGTCGCGCACCTCTAGCTCAACGGCAGAGCAGTGGACTCTTAATCCATTGGTTCAGGGTTCGAATCCCTGGGGGTGCACCATGATCCGCGTCATCGCGCGGTCCGCGTCATGAACGCCCTGGTCGTCTTCGCCCACCCCGACCCCGAGTCGTTCAACCGTGCTCTGGCCGACGCCGTGGTCCGCGGTCTCTCCTCGGCCGGCCACGACGTGTCGTTCCTCGATCTGTACGCCCTCGACTACCCCGGATCGCTGTCCGCCGCCGAATGGGCGGCCTACACATCCGATCGACCCATCGTCGACCCGATGGTGGCCGAACACGCTCGGCTCGTGAAGGGTGCCGAGATCCTCGTGTTCGTGTACCCCACGTGGTGGAGCAGCGTCCCGGCGATCATGAAGGCCTGGTTCGAACGAACGCTCGTGATGGGCACGGCGTTCAGCCTCGATCCGCGCACGCAGAGGGTTCGACCCGGGCTCACGCACGTTCGCCACGTCGTGGGCGTGACGACCTCCGGTTCGCCCTGGTGGTACATCAAGGCCGTCAACGACAACGGCAGGCGCACGATCGCGCGCACGCTTCGGGTCGCCTGCGGACGCCGCACCAAAGTCACCTGGCACGCGCTGTACGCACTCGACGGCCGGACCGAGCAGCGGCGGCGCGAGTTCTTGGCGACGGTCGAATCCTCCATGGCGGCACTCCGATGAGGTCGCGCTCATGACTCGAGTCCTCGTGGTGTTCGCCCACCCCGGCGCCGAATCGCTCAACCGCGAAGTCCTGCGTCGCGTCACATCCGCTCTCGAACGAGGCTGCCACGAGGTACGAGTCCGCGATCTCCACGCCGAAGGTTTCGATTCGCGGCTGAGCCGCGCCGAGAAGCGGGCGCACTTCGACGCTCCCGAGACCAAGCCTCATCTCGCGTCGCACTTCGACGATCTCATGTGGTGCGAGGCACTGGTGCTCGTGCACCCCACGTGGTGGGGACAGCAACCCGCCATCCTCAAGGGCTGGATCGATCGAGTCTGGGCCCACGGGGTCGCGTGGGACTTCCCGGAGGGCGCCACCCGACTGCGACCGCGACTGCGCAACATCCGACGCTTGATCACGGTGACAACCCACGGATCGCCCTGGCACGTGAACGCCGTCCAGGGAATGCCCGGCAAGCGACTCGTCAATCGCGGACTACGGGTGTTGTGTCACCCGTTGTGCCGCACCACCTGGATCGCCCGATGGGGCCTCGATCGCGAGAACCCGCGGGCGACCGCCCGGTTCTTCCGACGCATCGATCGATGCCTCAAGCGTTTGTAGCCGCGACGGCAACTGCGATCTCGGCCGCCACTCGCGCATTGTTCTCGGCCAACGCGAGATTGGCGGGAACGCTGCGTCCGGCGGTGGCCTCGGCGATTCGCGCCAGCACGAAGGGCGTCACTCCCGGACCGGTGATTCCGGCCTCGTCGCACTCGCTCACCGCGCGAGCGACCACATCGTCCATCAACACCTGATCGAGTTGATCGTCCGGCGGGATCGGTGCGGTCACGAGAACTCCCATGGAGAGCCGCGTGCGGCCGGCGAACACCGCGGACACTTCGCGCCCCGACTCGACCCGATGCGGAACGCGAAGACCCGACGAACGCGTGTAGAACGCCGGGAACCAATCGTGCCGCCAGCCGAGCACCGCCACACCGCGCGTCTCGAGATACTCCAGGGTCCGCGGCAGATCGAGAAACGCCTTGGCCCCCGCGCAGACCGTGATCACGGGATGGCTCGCGATGGCGTCGAGATCGGCCGACACGTCACCGGTGATCTCCGAACCGCGATGGACTCCTCCGATGCCGCCGGTTGCGAAGACCGAAACTCCGCCGGCGGCCGCAATCGCCACCGAAGCCGACACGGTCGTGGCACCGACCGGCCAGCGCTGCGCGATGGCGACACCGATGTCGCGTTCGGCCATCTTCCGAGCCGGACCAAGAATCCTCTCGTGCTCGTCGGCGTGCAGGCCCAGGCGCACCACACCATCGATGACCGCGGTGACGGCCGGCGTCGCCCCCGCTTCGCGAATCGCACCGGTGCAACGTTCGAGAGCTTCGCGATTGGCCGGCGACGGAAGACCGAGGTGGGAGAAGATCGTCGATTCGAGTGCGACAACCGGGCGACCGGACGACAACGCCGCGGCGACTTCAGCGGTGGCTTCGAAATGCATCGATCACAGCCTCTCACGCCGCACGAATCGACTCACGGCTTCCACGTGGTGCGTCTGCGGGAACAGGTCGAGGACTTCGCATTCGTCGAGTTGGTAGCCGGCCGCATCGAGCAGTCGCGCATCGCGGCCGAGCGACGCCGGATCGCACGACACCAGCACGATCACCGCCGCTCCGGTGTTCGAGAGAACCTCCACACCCGACGCTCGCAGGCCATCGCGGGCGGGATCGGCGACGACCACGGCGCAATTGCGGGGCTGCCAGTCGTCCACGCGCGACTCCACCACCGTGGCCGATCGGTCGGACAAGTTCACGCGGGCGTCGGCGCACGCCCACGGGTTGCTCTCGATGGCCAGCACGTGGCGATCGGCCGGTACCGCCAGCGCGGCGAAGAGCCCGATTCCGGAATAGGCGTCGACCACGTCTCCCTCCGGCCAGGTGTTCGGATCACCGAGTGCGCGTCGCACCGATTCGACGAGCGCTTCGGCCGCGGCCGGCGACGACTGGAAGAACGATCCCGCCGACACCACGAAGTCGCGCCCGAACACTTGCTCGACGAGGCGCGACTCCGGTCCGCCTCGAGCGGGCAAGCCCGACACGTCGTCGGCATCGGGTTCGGCCCACCACGTGATGGCGTCGTCGACATTCGACGCCCTGAGCGCGATCTCGTCGACTTCCGAGCCGACCCGAACTCGCTCGAGGACCGCGTTCAACCCGGGGTGAGCGATGAGGCAGTTGGTCACCGGCACGACATCGTGCGACGAGCGGCGCCGGAAACCCACCTGCCCCTTGTCGCCGCGAGCCACGCGAATGGTCGTTCGATATCCGAACGGGTCAGAATGCGTCGGCCCGAGCACGACCTGGGGGTCGACTTGTCGGCCGATGCGCACGAGTGACTCGCGCACGATGTCGAGCTTGATGCGGCGCTGCAAACCGACGGTCGCGTGCTGGAGGTCGCAGCCGCCACAACCATGGCTCACATGTGGGCACGGCGGATCGATTCGCTCGGGGTTGGCTTCGAGAACTCCGACCACCACCGCTCGCGCGTAGTCACGCGATTGCTTCACGATTCGGATCGACACGAGTTCGCCGGGTAGCCCGCCCTCGACGAACACCACTCGCCCATCGGCCAGCCGACCCAGTCCGTCGCCCTCGGCGACGACCTTCTCGATACGAACGGCGGGCTCGGTCATGACGAGCCGAGACTACGGGTGGTCTCCCTCGGCTCGTGACCGTGCCTGTGACTGTGACCGCGACCGTGACGGGTAGCGTTCACGTCGTGGCGCTACCGATCCAGATCGTCCCGTCGGTTCTTCCGTGCGATTTCGCCCGCTTGGGAGCCGAGATCGAGGCCCTCGACGCCGCGGGTGTCGATCACTTCCAATGGGACGTCATGGACGGCCAGTTCGTGCCCAACCTCACGTTCGGACCCGACGTCATCGCCGCGGCGCGCAAGCACACGAAGAAGCCCTTCGAAGCGCACCTGATGACGCTCACACCCGACGTGCTCGCGGCGCGCTACGTCGAGGCTGGCTGCAGCCGACTCATCGTGCACGTCGAGGCCTGCCCCCACCTGCACCGGACGCTCGGCAACATCGCGTCGCTCGGCGCAACCGCCGCGGTCGCGCTCAATCCGCACACACCGATCAGCACCGTCGCCAATGTTCTCGATCTCGTCGACATGGTGCTCGTGATGACCGTGAACCCGGGCTTCGGCGGCCAGTCGTACATCGCCTCGATGGAGCCGAAGATTCGCGAACTCCGCGATCTCCTGACCTCCCGCGGATTGCAGGATCGGGTCAACATCGAAGTCGACGGTGGCATCGGCCCCTCCACGATCGCCGGCGCCGTGAACGCCGGTGCCAACGTGTTGATCGCCGGAACCGCGCTGTTCCGCTACGCGGAGGGTCTCGACTTCGCCGTGGCCGACTTGCGCGCCCGCGCCGAAGCCGCTCGCGCGGCCTGACGTCGGCGACTCCGACTCGCCAACGCGCGAACGCCATTGGCGAGCACCGCCAAAGCGACCAGACCCCCGAACACCCACGCGAAGGGAAGAAGCACCGCCCGGATCAAGCCGCGTGAATCGTCGGCCAGCGGAGCCAAAACTCCGCTCTCCACGCTGCGGCCATCGATGGTGAGGGTGCGTACCGCGTCCTCGAGGTCGGGGCAATCGAGGTTTCGCTCCTCGATGCCGATCACCTGATTGCCTCCGAACAAAGGCTCGGGATCGCGCACCTTCGAGAACAACCGGTTGGTCTCGTCATCGAGGGCGGCCGCGACGATGTACTCGACGTCGATGTCGAGAAAGCGAACGTCGTCTCCGAAGTCGACGTCCACGAGTCCGTCCGCGGTGTAGCCATCGAGGTTTCCGCCGCGCAGTTGCCGCACCTCGAAACGGGCGGTGCGGCGGTCGGCCGCCACCAGAACCCCGACGAACGTGGCCCGGGGAGCCTTCGGAATCGGGCAGTCGGACGGAATGGTCGTGTTGACGGCCGGAGCCGTGGGCGGTTCCGACGGCGGAACCGATGCCGATGCTCCGAGTCCGACCGAGACGGTGAAGCCGGCCGCGGCGATCAGAGCGAGAGCGATCGCGCGACGAGCCATCGACCCCACGCTAGTGAGGGCCGACGAGGCGAACGCGTCAGCGACCCTTGAAGACCGGCGAGCGCTTCTCCAGAAACGCCGCGATGGCCTCGGGCGTGTCCTTGGTTCCGAAGTTCACGGTCTGTGCGGTGCCTTCGTCGTCGAGGGCCTCTTCGAGGGTCACGTTCATGGCGTTGTTCAGCATGCGCTTGGACTGCGCCAACGCGATGGGAGGCATCGCGAGCAGTCGCTGCGTCCAGTCGGACACGAACGCGTCGAGTTCGCCATCGGGAACGACGCGATTGACCAGACCGATTCGATCGGCCTCGGCCGCCGAAATGATGTCGGCGAAGAAGGCCAGCTCCTTGGCGCGATGCAGGCCGACGCGACGCGGCAACAACCACGATCCGCCGCCGTCGAGCGAGAGCCCGCGCTTGGCGAAGATCTGCGAGAAGCGTGCGTTCTCGGACGCCACCACGAGGTCGCAGCCGAGCGCCATGTTGGCGCCCACTCCGACCGCGACACCGCGCACTTTGGCGATGGTGGGCTGGGGAAGACGAGCGAGCGCGAGGATCACCGAGGTGACTTCGCGCATCGAGTAGTAGGTGTGCGAGTGCTCACGGCCGCTGGACTTGCCCACCGTGTTGAGGTCGGCACCGCTGCAGAACTCGTTGTTCGCGCCGGTCAGCACCACCACGCGATCGGATCCGTTGTTGTAGATCTCGGTGAGCGCATCGTGAAGATCGATCCACATCTGACCGTTCACGGCGTTCTTGCGCTCGGGTCGGTTGAACGTGAGGGTGACGACACCCTCGGAACGATCGACGATGATGGTCTCGTACTGCTTGGAATTGGTGTTGTTGCTCACCCGAGGGACGATAATGACGGCATGGGTTTCAACCCGTATCGGAAGTTCCGGGCTCGTCGCGCCGACTACGTCTTCGTGGCCGCCGCCATCGTCGCGGCGATCGCGCTCGTCGTCTGGGCCTTCCTTGGCTGATCGGGCCAAACTCACCATCTGGAACGGCCTCTATGGTCCGGTCGAAGTGCGCCGAGTCCAGCCCTATCAGGCCACGAAGCGCTACGTGTGCCCGGGTTGCCACCGCGACATTCCAGTGGGCCTCGGACACGTGGTGGCGGTGCCGCGTGACGCGCCCGACCTCCGTCGTCACTGGCACCACGCGTGTTGGCGCTCGCGCTCCAAGCGCTCGTCGTGACGGTCGCTCTAGAAAGCGTTCTCGATCACTTCCACCTCCGTGCCCGCCACCGCCGCCACGTCGAACCGAACGGTGACCCGACCCGGTTGGCGTTCGGACAACCAGGCCGCCGCCAGGCGTCGCAGTCTCCGTTGCTTGTCGCGGTCGACCGCTTCCGACGGATGTCCGAAGTAGCCGGTCGCGCGAGCCTTGACCTCGCACACCACCAGCAGATCACCACGGCGGGCGATCAGGTCGATTTCACCATGGCGACCGTGACGCCAGTTGCGCTCGACGATCAGGAACCCATGATCGCGATACCACCGGGCCGCCCGATCCTCGCCCCAACGGCCCCGCGCGTTGTTGGCGCCACGACGCCGAGCATCCGGTTCGTCTACGGACGGTCGAGGTCGTTCAGTTCTTCGCGGGGAAGTTCTTCCACGTTCACGTCCTTGAAGGTGAGGATCTTCACCTTCGAGACGAAACGGCTCTTGCGGTACATGTCCCAGACCCACGCGTCGGTCAACTCCACTTGGACGAGCGGCCGAGCCGACTCTCCGGTGACGGAGACCTCGACATTGTTGGCCAGATAGAAACGACGCTCGGTCTCGACGGCGTAGCGGAACATGGCCGCGACGTCCTGATACTCGTGCGCCAACTGGAGCTCGCGCTCGGCCTCGAACTCTTCGAGGTCGTCAGTGCCCAATGGAGGAGCCTTTCGTGAAACGAAAGACGATCAGAATTCGCGCTTCTCGCGCACCTTGGCGGCCTTGCCGCTGCGATCGCGGAGGTAGTACAGCTTGGCGCGACGCACGTCGCCCTTCTTGACGACCTCGATCTTGGCGACGCTCGGGCTGTGCACCGGGAACGTGCGCTCGACGCCCACGCCGTAGCTCACCTTGCGCACGGTGTAGGTCTCCTGGACGCCCGAACCCGAACGCGAGGTGACGTTGCCCTGGAACACCTGCACGCGCTCCTTGCCGCTCTCGACCACGCGCACGTGGACCTTGAGTTCGTCACCGGGCCCGAACTCGGGGATGTCGGTGCGAAGGTTCTGCAGGTCAACGATGTCGGTGGTCTTCATGATGCGTCCTCGGGTCGGGTAGCCGGTCAAGGATACGGGACGGCCGGGAACTCTTCCAACAGGCGTTTCTCCTGGTCGGAGAGGCCGCCACGAGCGTCGATCAGGTCGGGACGGACGCGCAGGGTGCGGTGCAGGGCCTGCGCCAACCGCCAGCGCTCGATTCGCGCGTGATCGCCGCTGCGCAGAATCTCGGGAACCTCCCACCCGCGGAAGTCGGCCGGCCGCGTGTAATGCGGCTCCTCGAGCAGGCCCGAGCCACCGAAGCTCTCGGTGACCGGGCTCACCTCGTTGCCCATGGCCCCCGGGATCAACCGGGTGACCGCCTCGATCACGAGACAGGCCGCCACTTCGCCGCCCGACAGCACCACGTCGCCGATGCTGATCTCACCGTCCACGAGATGTTCGACGACACGATGGTCGACACCTTCGTACCGACCGCACAGGAGACTGAAACCTCCGCTCTCGTGCGTGGCCGCGAGCTCTCGGGCCATCGCCTGATCGAAACGACGACCTCCCGGACTGAGCAGATACAGCGGTCGGGGCGGATCGGCGGCCGCCACCGACGCGAAGATCGGCTCGGCGCGCATGACCATGCCGGCCCCGCCGCCGAACGGCGAATCGTCGACCGAACGATGCACGTCGGTGGTGTGCTCGCGCAGATCGTGGCAACGCAGATCGAGCAAGCCGTTCTCGCGCGCCTTGCCGAGAAGGCTCTCGGAACAGAAGCCGTCGACGAGGGCGGGGAAGATGCTGAAGACGTCGATTCTCATGATTCGTCCAGATCGAACAGACCCTCGGGAACATCGACGTGCACCACGATGCGATCGGACACGCGCTCGACCCGCGCGACGAAACGACCCGGTACGAGTGCTCCCGAGTCGAGTTCGAGGAGATCGTCGGCCGGATTGGCCACCACGGCCACGCAACGACCGCGGGCCGTGCCCTGCTGGTCGATCACGTCGGCACCGATGACCTCGTGGACCCACACGGCTTCCGGGTCGACGAGCGGCTCGGCCCAGATGGTTCGATTCACGAGACGTTCGACGGTGTTGCGGTCGTCGACACCGGCCAATCCGACGACCGGACGCCCGGAGGCTTCGAACGACTCGACGATCTCCACCCACCCGTCGGGCCAGCCGTCGCACCACAGGCGCGATCCGACCGCGACACGTTCGGCGCGATCGGTGGAGAGATTCACGTGCACGCGACCGCGGACGCCATGAGGGCGACCGAAACGGCCGACTTCGAGCAGATGGGGCGGGCGCAACTCGGTCATCGCCGAGCCGATCGGGTCAGTCGACGAAGTCGACGTCGACCTCGCTGCCGTCCTTGGCGGCGGCGGCGCGCACGAGTGTGCGGATGCTCTGAGCGGTGCGGCCACGACGGCCGATGACGCGACCCAGGTCTCCGGGGCCGACCTTCACTTCGAGCTTGGCGCGGTGGCGTCCCTCGACTTCGTTGACGACCACGGCATCGGGGTCGTCGACGATGGAACGCACCACGTGGGTGAGGACGGCGACGGCCGTCGGCGAGGCGTACTGGTTGGGATCGCTCACGATGGAACCGGTGGGATCACTTGCCGCGGGCGGCGGTGAACTGTGCCCACGCGCCCGAGATCTCGAGGAGCTTGCGGACACGCTCGGTGGGCTGCGCACCCTTCATCAACCAGGCCACGGCCTTGTCGTTGTCGATGTTGAGAACCGACGGCTCGAGACGCGGGTTGTACTGGCCGAGGATCTCGAGGAAAGCACCATCGCGCGCGGTGCGGCTGTCGCTCGCAATGACGCGGTAGTACGGCTGCTTGGTCTTTCCGATTCGAGTGAGACGCAACTTGACGGCCATGTAAGAAGAACTCCTGGGGTCACGGATCCGCGGATGATCCGTGGACGGGGACCCTGTGAGGTTAGCGGTGGGCCTCGGGCGTCCCCAACGCCCACCCGACGGGACGTCAGCGAGACGGCGGGAAGGGAAAACCACCCGGTGCGGAGCCGCCACCAGGGAGCCCGGGCAGCCCTCCGCCCAGTCCGGCCAGCGCGCCCAGGCCGCCACGCTTGCCTTTCTTGCCGCCCCCCATGCCTCCCATGCGCTTCATCATCTTCTGCATCTCGGAGAACTGCTTCACGAGGCGGTTCACCTCGGCGATCGAACGGCCACTCCCCTGCGCGATCCGCTGACGACGGCTGCCGTTGATGATCTCGGGCTTGCGACGTTCGTCGGGGGTCATCGACCGGATGATGGCCTCGATCGGCTTGAGGTCGTCGTCACCGATCTGCGCGTTCTTCAACTCCTTGGGCATGCCGGGGAGCATCCCGAGAACGCCGCCCAGCGGACCCATCTTCTTGAGGGACTGCATCTGCTCGAGGAAGTCGTCGAGGGTGAACTCGCCTTCGAGGAGACGGGCCGCGGCTTGTTCGGCCTGATCCTTCTCGAACGCCTTCTCGGCCTGTTCGATGAGCGTGAGCACGTCGCCCATGCCGAGAATGCGGCTGGCCATGCGATCGGGGTGGAACTGATCGAACGCATCCAGCTTTTCGCCCGTGCTGGCGAATGCGATCGGACGACCGATCACTTCCTTCACCGAGAGAGCCGCACCACCGCGCGCGTCACCGTCGAGTTTCGACAGGATCACGCCGTCGATCTGCAAAGTGGCGTGGAACGCTTCGGCGACGTTGACCGCGTCCTGGCCGGTCATCGCGTCGATCACGAGGAACGTGTAATCGGGCGTGATCCGGTCGGAGATCTGACGGATCTGCGCCATCATCTCGTCGTCGATGGCCAGGCGACCAGCGGTGTCGACGATGAGGACGTCCTTGCCCAGACGGCGCGCCTCGGCCAAACCACGTGTGGCGGTGGCGACCGGATCGCCGGGTTCGCTGAACACAGGCACGTCGATCTGCGAACCCAACGTGCGCAGCTGTTCGACGGCGGCCGGACGCTGCAGGTCGGCGCCGACCAGAAGCGGATGGCGACCCTGCGACTTGAACCACCGGGCCAACTTGGCCGAGTTGGTGGTCTTGCCCGAACCCTGCAAACCGGCCATGAGGATGACGGTGGGGGGCTTGCTCGCGTACGAGATCTTGAGCGTCTCGCCACCGAGGATCGCCGTGAGTTCGGCGTTGACGAGTTTGATGATCTGCTGACTGGGATCGAGGGCCTTCGACTGCTCGATGCCGATGGCTCCGTCGCGAATGCGCGACACGACGTTCCGGACGACACCGACGTTGACGTCGGCTTCGAGCAACGCGGTGCGAATCTCCTTCAGCACCTCGTCGACATCGGCCTCCGACAGACGGCCTTTGCCGCGAATGCGCTTGAAGATCCCTTCGAAGCGGCCGGACAGATTGTCGAACATGGTCAGGTCAGGCTAGCGATCGAGCCATCGCACCCAGTCAGCCGACGTAGACCTCGGTCACGACATCGTCGACCACCGTGAGATTCACCCGCGCCGTCGAATAGTCCATCGTGATCGGGAACTCCTCGCCGTCGCGAGCCACCACACGAACGATCCACCCTTCCGATTCGGCCGCTTGAATCGCGGCCTTCTCGGTGAGCCCGATCAGATCCTTCTCGGCTCCCGCCGGAACGTCGACTCCCGAATTCATGCCGTCCGATCCGGGCGCCGCAGTATCGGGTGTTCCGGTATCGGTCGTCGCGTCGCCGGGCACTTCGGCCTGCTGCACGTACTCGCCGGGCATCGCCGAGACGAGATAGCGCGACTCGTAGCCGTCCTGAGTGGCGAGGAACGCGTAACCCGGCACGAGATACACCGCGCCGTCCTCGCTCCACACGTACACGAGTTCTTCTTCCACACCCTCGATCGTCACGGTGATCGTCTCCGGCTCGACGGGCATCGAATCGATCGGGGGCATCGGCTCGCTCACGGGGCTGGTGGCCGCATCGTCGATGACGGCCGGTTCGATGGCGACGCCACCGCCGCGGGCCATGGGGCCGCCGGTTCCGGTCCACATCCCGTTGTACTCGTTGGTCATGCGCTCGATCGCCGCGGCGGTACCGACTCGCGGATACTCGGCGAACTTCCGGGGCTCGGCCAGAACTCCACTCGCCCACGTGAGTTCGCCGTTCTCGCCGTAAGAAGCGCTCATCGACAGTGGCGAACGCACACCGTCGAGACGCACCCAGCCGGTCACGCTCGCGTTCCAGTCGTCGGCCCACGCATCGATCACCAGGTCGTCGGCGGAGTAACCGAACGCCGCTGCCATTTCGCGGAACTTGGCGATCGCCTCGTCCTTCGACGGCACACCCACCGGCGGCTCGGTCGGGCCACACGGCATGGGCTCCACCGCCGGTTCGGCAACAACTGACGCATCAGACGACGCCGACGACGAACCATCGGCCTCACCGTTCACCGCCGGATCGACGGCGATCTCGGGCGGCAGCACACAGCCCGGAGCCGCGACGACCGGGCCGAAGCCGGCCGAGTACCACCACGACAACATGGCATCGCTCGACAGGTTGATCGACGGTTCGGACCCATCGGTCGAACCCGCCATCCACGTCGTGTACTCCCACGGCTCGCCCGCACCTTCGGTGCGTTCGACGAACTCGCCGGTGATGCCGAAGTAGTCGACGAGGAAGCGCAACTTCTCGTCACTCGGCCGAGGGTCGGCGTCGAGAACCCAGGCCCAGGCCGACGAATCGAGCGCCGGCAAGTCGCGACCGAGCACGAACTTCCAGTCGACCGGCCGGTACATCATCTTGTCGCCGACCATCGGCGAGTTGGCCGCCATCTCGGTTCCGGCCATCGCTGCTCCACTGCTGGCGCGAATGATCGGCAAACCAGCCCCGTCGGGATCGTCTCCACACGCCGCGACGAGCGCGAGGAGAGAAAGGACGGGGAGCACCAGGCGAGCCATGCCCGCCACCGTACGGGTGGAGACGATTCGAGTCATGGCACTCTGACGTTCGGTGACGGGTGTCCGGTTCCCATCATCACGAAGAATTGTCATCCCACGTCGAGCAGGGCGCCGACGAACTCGTTCGGGTCGAACACCACCAGGTCGGCGATCGACTCGCCCAGGCCCACCAACTTCACCGGGAGACCCAATTCGGTCTCGATCGCGAACACGATTCCGCCCTTGGCCGAGCCGTCGAGTTTGGTGAGCACCACGCCAGTGACGCCGGCGGCATCGGTGAATTCGCGGGCTTGAGCCAGCCCGTTCTGACCCGTGGTCGCGTCGATCACGAGGAGAACTTCCGTCACCACACCGGGTTCCTTCGACGCGACGCGACGCACCTTGCGAAGCTCCTCCATCAGATTGCTCTTGTTCTGCAGACGTCCGGCGGTGTCGCCGAGTACCAGCGACACACCTTTGGCGTTGGCTCGTTGCACCCCGTCGTAGATCACCGAACTCGGATCGCCGCCCTCGGCCCCACGAACGAGTTCGGAGCCCGAGCGATCGGCCCAGGTTCCGAGTTGCTCGGCGGCCGCGGCACGGAAGGTGTCGCCCGCCGCCAGGATGACCGAGCGGCCGGCCGCCACCTGCTGCGCCGCCACCTTGCCGATGGTCGTGGTCTTGCCGACTCCGTTCACGCCGACGAACAACCACACGTTCACCCGACCCGACGCCGCGAGCGACTCGTCGAAACGCAACGAGCGATCGGCTCCCCGCAGACGAGCCGACATGTCGGCCGCCAGGGCCGCGATGAGTTCGTCGGGCGTCTGGATGGATTTGTCCTTCACGCGCTCGCGCAATCCGTCGAGCAGAGCCGTGGTCACGCCGATACCCACGTCGGCGCGCAACAGCGCCTCTTCGAGATCGTCCCAGGTGTCGTTGCCGATCCCCTGGCGCGTGCGAACACCGCCGAGCACACCGGCCATGGCCGCGGCGGCCTTGCCCATGCGCTCGCGGAACGAGGGAGCCCGCTCTTCGACGACTGGCTCGACGACGACTGACTCGACGACTGGCTCGATATCGGCTGGCTCGACGACGACTGACTCGACAACGACTGGCTCGACAACGGGAGTGTCGATGATGGGTGGTTCGATCCGCGGCGGGGCCGAGCGGATCTCGGGGGGCGAACTCGCCGGCGGGGCCGGTGGTGGCGCGACTCGCCGTCGATTGACGACCACCACACCGAGGCCGAACACCACGGCCACCACGAGCAGGACGATGATCAGCGTCTGAGCGTTCATTCCACAGACGTGTCTATCAGGACGATGCGCTGCTCTTCTCGGTCACGACCTTGGACGAACCACCCGGCTGCATCGTGACGCCCAGCAGACAGTCACCGGCCTCCATCGTGCGCTTCTGGTGGCTGACGATGATGAGCTGAGCGTCCTTGCGGAACTCGTTCACGAGGCCGAGGAAGCGATGCAAGTTCACGTCGTCGAGCGCAGCCTCCACTTCGTCCATCACGTAGAACGGCGACGGGCGGCTGCGGAAGACCGCGAACAAGAAGCCCAGGGCCGTGAGGCTGCGCTCACCACCCGACAGCAGACTCAACTTCTTGACGTTCTTGCCGCTCGGCTTGGCCTCGACCTCGATACCCGTGTTGAGAAGGTCGTCGGGGTTGGTGAGAACCAGACGGCCGGTACCGCCCGGGAACAACATGGTGAACAACTGGGTGAAGTTCGCGCTCACGTCGGCGTAGGCCGCCGCGAACACCTGCTGGATCTCGGTGTCGATGGCCTGGATCACGCGCATCAATTCGCGGCGAGTGTTGCGCACGTCCTCGAGTTGAGCCTCGAGGAAGGTGTGGCGTTCCTGCAACTCGGTGAACTCCTGCAGAGCCAATGGATTGATCGGACCCATGAGACGGAGTTCGCGTTCGAGTTCTCGCACGCGAGCCGGCGGATTGGTTCCCTCCGGCAACGGCGGCAACTCGGCCGCCTCGGCCACGCTCGGCTCGACGTCGAGATCGCGACGAAGGGTCTCGACCGTGGTCTCGAGACGCAATTTGGTCTCGGCTTCCTCGAGTTCCCCGCGTCGAGAGAGTTCGCGCACCTCTTCGAGTTCGCGCTCGGCCGCGGAACGGGCCTTGCGCATCGAGTCGAGCCGCGAGGCCAACTCGCGCACTTCGTCGCTCTGACGGCGGCGGCGCTCGTGCAGATCGGCCAGACGCACTTCGATTCGTTGGCGATGTGCTTCGACGATCGTGCCGAGCCGATCGGTGGCCCGGATGATTCGCTCGATGCGTTCGCGGTGCGATGCCACCTCGCTGCGGGCGGCGGCATCGGCTTCGAGGCGACGCTCGGCATCTGCCAATCGCGTTTCGAGGAACTGGCGACGCTCGAGAAGCCCGGCCGACCGAACTTCCAGATCGCGACGACGGCCCGAGAGAAGAGCCGCCTTGGCGTCGAGCGACGCGCGAGCCTCTCCTCGCACACGAGCCGCCTCGACTTCGGCCGCTTCGTCGCGTTCGAGTGTCGGAAGCACGCGCTCGAGTTCGGCCACCCGAGAACGCTGACCGCTCAGCCGCTCCTCGAGGTCGCGGCGGGTGACGTCGAGGCCTTCCACTTCGGAAGCGTGCTCACGGCGCTCGCTCTGCACGCGAGCCAGGGCCTCGGACGCCGCCGTGAACGACGCGTCGTTGGCGTCGAGTTTCTTCTTGCCGTCGGCTTCTTGTTGGCGAGCCACTTGCTGTTCGACGGCGGCCGCACGAACCTCGTCTTCACGACGGGCCAGATTCGCGGCCGCCGTTTCGGCTCGCGAGAGCGCCTCTTCGAGTGCGGCCGCGGTGGCTCCCCCGCCGCCGGTGCCGATTCGCCAACCCGACGCCGTGAAGCGATCACCGTCACCGGTCACGGCCACGAGCGACGGATCGGCGATCACCACGTCGACCGCCGAGGTCCAGTCGGCGACGCGAACCGCCCGCGCGAGCAGTGAATCGAGAAGACCGTCCACACCGGGGCGACGACCGCGCACGTGCGGTCGCACCGCCTGGGTTCCACTCGGCACGGGAGCCGGCGCCACGGCCCGAGAACCCAACGCCAGCACCGCGCCACTGGCGGTCGAGGTGCGCAATGTTTCGATCGCCCGGCGAGCCGCTTGAGAATCGCCCACGACGACGGCCGACACCGCTTCGCCGAGAGCCGCCTCGACCGCCTCGCCCCAACCATCGTCGATCTCGATCACGTCGAGCAGTGCGCCAACCACGCCGGAAACGTCGCGCAGTACTTCGGCGCCGGCCCGGGCCCGCGCGCTGTCGAGCGCCAACTGCAGGGCCTCGGCTCGAGCCTGCCAGCGGGAAAGATCGGACTGGGCGTCGGAGCGCGCGTTCACCGCCGCTTCGTACTTGGCATCGGCTGTCATGCGCCGCGATTCGGCCGCGGTCACCTCGTTGACGAGCGGGGCCTCGACCGCCTGAGCCTGTTCGAGTTCGTCGCGCAGACGTTGGATCTCGCCGGCCAGACGACCGTCGCGTTCGGCCAGGCTCTCGAGACGCGTCGTGAGACGGCGATACTCGGACTCGGCCGCTTCGAGCGCGGCCCGCAATGTGCGCAACTCGCCTCGAACCTCGGCCGCCGCACTCGATGCCGACTGCGACGACGACAACTCGTCGAACAACGTGGCGGCCGCCGCCTTTTCGCCTTCGAACACCGCTTCGTCGGTCGACAACTCGCGACCTTCCGGCTCGAGCCGGGCGATACCGGCCTCGACGTCGCCCAGTTCGGCGCGCAGCGCCGCCGCGTCGGCCTCCAGGCTCGCCACGAGACCCGAGTCCATCAGTTGTCCGCGATCGCGCTCGTACGAACGGCGACGCTCGACCAAGAGCATCGAGATACCGCGCGCCCGCTCGCGCAACTGCTCGACACGCATCAATTCGTCCGACAGACCGCTCTCGCCGCGGGCCGACAATTCCGACTCGGCCGCCATGACGCCGGTGTCGAGTTCGGCCAACTGCTTGCGCAGCTCGCCCTCGCGACGAGTCGCTTCGGTGCGATCGCCCGCCAACGCCTCGAGCCGCCGCCGGAATCCGGCGATCTCCCGACCGGCCAGGAAGATCTGCAACGCACTCAGTTCGGCCACGAGATCTCCGTGACGGCGCGCCGCCTCGGCCTGACGCTCGAGCGGACGCAACTGCCGACGGACTTCGCGCAACAAGTCCTGCACGCGCAACAGACTCGCTTCGGTCGCCTCGAGCCGCCGCTCGGACTTCTCCTTGCGCTTGCGGAACTTGAGGACTCCCGCGGCTTCTTCGATGATCGCGCGGCGATCTTCCGGACGCGCGTTGAGCACCGCGTCGATCTGGCCCTGGCTCACGATCACGTGCTGCTGGCGGCCGACACCGGCATCGGACAGCAGTTCTTGCACGTCGAGCAGTCGGCACTGCACTCCGTTGATCGCGTATTCGCTCTCCCCGGTTCGGAACAGTGTGCGACTCACGCTCACCTCGCTGAACTCGACGGGCAGAAGACCGGCCGAGTTGTCGAGGGTCAACGTGACTTCGGCTCGCCCGAGGGCCGGCCGCTTGGCGGTGCCGGCGAAGATCACGTCGTCCATCTTCTGGCTGCGCACGGCGCTGGGAGCCTGAGCACCGAGGACCCAGGCGATGGCGTCCACCACGTTCGACTTTCCCGAACCGTTGGGTCCGACCACCACCGTGACCCCCGGTTCGAGGTCCATGACGGTGGTGTCGGCGAAGGACTTGAAGCCCTTGAGGGTCAGCGTCTTCAGGAACACGGCACGAGCGACCCTAGTGGACGGACCCGCGGGCGGGCCGGAAGCCCGGATCGGTATCAGCGCTGGCAGACCCGGCACCACGACGTGGTCCGGCCGGCCACCACCGCGCTGGTCACGATGCCCCGGCCGCACGTGATGCACCGCTCGCCCGCGCGGCCGTACACGCGGTGATTCTCCTGGAACGAGCCGCCCTCACCCGACACGTCGACGTACTGGGCGTCGCCGAGTGTCGACCCGCCCATCGCCACGGCGTCACTCAGCACCGACACAACGGCATCACGCAGCCGTGCCACTTTCGCACCCACGACGCGATTGGCCGGGCGCAACGGACTGATGCCGGCTCGATGGAGGATCTCGTCGCCGTAGATGTTGCCGATCCCGGCGATCACGTGCTGATCGAGGAGAAGTGCCTTCATGGCGCGCCGGGTGGATCGCAACATCGCACGCAATTCGGTCGCCGTCAGATCGTCGACCAACGGGTCGAGGCCGAGGGCGACCACGTCGGGGACGACTCGTTCGGCCTCGCGGGGATCGTACGCGACCACTTCACCGAAGGTGCGTGGATCGACGAAGCGCAGCTCTTCGCTTCGGCCGATGCCGAGCACCACGTGAGTGTGTGGAGGCCGCGGCGCGTCATCGCGATCGATCAGCACCTGACCGCTCATCCGCAGATGAATCATCAACACGTCTCCGGTGTCGAGCGGACAGAACAAGTATTTGCCGCGCCGCTGAGCGGCCAGTGGCGTGGTTCCGGAAAGTCGGGCGGTCAACTCCTCCCGACTGGTGCGGCGCACCGATCGCTCACGGCCGACCCACACGTGATCGATCCGCCGACCCACGAATCGCTCGGCCAGTCCGCGTCGGACCGTTTCGACCTCCGGCAGCTCAGGCACGTGAGATGTCGACGCCACGAGACGTGAGCACGTCGAGGGCGCGGGCCGATGCGTCCTGAATGGCCGCCTTCTTCGAACGGCCCCGACCCGAGGCCAGCGCCTCGCCTTCGACGACGATCGTGGCGCCGAACGTCGGCTCGTGCGCGGCCCCCGAACTCGTGGTCTCGACGACCGGCGGACGCCCGAATTCACGGGTGCACACGCGGATGAGCAGACTGCGCGAATCGAGGAGATGCAACCGCTTGGCCACTTCGCGCATGCGCTTGCTCACCAACTTGCGAACGAACGATCGCGACTTGGTGACACCGCCGTCGAGATACAGCGCACCGATCACGGCCTCGAGTGCATCGGCGAGAATCGACGTCTTGCCGCGTCCACCGGCGTTCTCTTCACCGGCGCCGAGCAGCAACCAGCGACCGACGTCGAGGTCTCCGGCGATCGACGCGAGCGTCTCGGCGTTCACCAATGCCTTGCGAAGATCGGTGAGCGCACCTTCGGGAAGGTCGGGGTACTTCGCGACCACGAGATCGGCCACGACCCAACCGAGCACGGCATCGCCCAGGAACTCGAGGCGTTCGTTCGAGGGGGCGCCGTCGTTCTCGGCACACCACGAACGGTGGGCCATCGCCTGCTCGAGAAGAGCCGGGTTCTTGAAGCGATAACCGGTGTGGTCGGCCAGCCAGTCGTGAACCGTGGCCGCCTCGCCCACGGTCAGCTCCGGCGCGCCTGAACCTGCGCGTACACGAAGTCGACCGCGTCGCGAACCGTCTTCAGGTCGGCGAGGTCTTCGTCCTCGATGCGGAATCCGACCGTGCGCTCGCTCAGTTCTTCTTCGAGGGCCTCGACGAGTTCGACCAGGGCCAGCGAATCGGCGCCGAGGTCGTCCTTGAACGACTTGCCCTCGGTGATCGACTCGGGATCGACCTCGAGGATGTCGACGAGCTGATCACGGACGATCGCGAAGATCTCGTCACGACCGAGAGGTCCGGGTACGACATGGGTTTCAGCGGGCACGATGCCTCCGTAGGGAACGAACGATCACAGAGTAGTCGGGGTCACGCGGCGATGGCCGAGCGAATCTCTTCGACGATGCGCCGCTCGACCATGTCGGCGGCCACCTTGATGCCGTTGACCATGGCCCGCGCCGACGACGATCCGTGCGAGATGATGCACACCCCGTCGACCCCGAGCAGGATGGCTCCGCCCGTGGTGTCGGGATCGACCGACTCGTAGAGCGGCAGCAGGGCCGGCAGCAACACGTCGGCGTGCTCCTTGTATTCGGGCTTCGACCCAAAGGCCGCGATGAGCGCCTTGACCAAGGTCTTCATACCGCCTTCGAGAGTCTTCAGCACCACGTTGCCGGTGAAACCATCGGTCACCACCACGTCGACGTCGTCGGTCATGACGTCGCGACCTTCGACGTTTCCGATGAAGTTGATGCCCGGAGCGACGCTGAGGAGCTCGTAGGCCTCCTTGCGAAGCGTGTCGCCCTTGCCGGGCTCCTCGCCGATCGACAGCAAGCCCACTCGCGGCGAGGCGACTTCGAACCGATGGCGCGAATAGATCGAGCCCATTTGAGCGAACTGCACCAGCCAGTCGGCCTGCACCTCGGCGTTGGCACCGGCGTCCAGGAGAACCGTGGGCGAACCACCCGGAACGGGGATGGGAGTGGCGATGGCCGGACGATTCACGCCCTTGATGCGACCCATGCGCAACAGAGCCGACGCCATGGTGGCTCCGGTGTTGCCGGCCGAGATCATGGCCGAGGCCTTCCCGTCACGCACCGCTTCGGCGGCGCGCACGAGCGTCGAGTCCTTCTTGGTGCGAACCGACTTGCCCGGATCGTCGTCCATGGCGATGACCTCGGACGCTTCGATCAGCGGCAAGCCACCGGTATCGAGCGAGGGCGGGCCGACGAGGACGATCGGGTAGCCGAGACGGGCGGCTTCGTGGGCTCCGGCGAGGATCTCACTCGGGGCGCGGTCGCCCCCCATGGCATCGACCGCAATGGGCAGCACGGCGACTCGGGAGATCGGGGATCAGACTTCGACGGCGACGCGGTTCTTGTACCAACCGCAGGCACCACAGACCGTGTGAGGAAGCTTGGCGGCTCCGCAACGCGGGCACAGGCTGCGCGAGGGCGATCCGAGCTTCCAGGCGCCAGCGCGGTGGCTCCGGGTCTTCGACTTCGACTTCTTCTTCTTGGGAACGGCCACGGCTATCTCCTCAGGACGGCCAGGGGATGTTAGCGGTGAGTTGACCGAAGTCCCCCGGGCCCACCCCGGCCAGGTCCTCGGTCGACCACGGCCACCGACCAGGTCATTCGGGCAGTTGTTCGCGCAGGGCGTCGAGGGCCGACCAGCGGGGGTCGCGGGCGTCGATCGAACAGGAACACGCCGTCACGTTGCGGTCGAGGCCGCACACCGGACACAGCCCTCGGCACCCGGGCGAGCACAACGGAGCATCGGGGAGTTCGAGGAGCACGGTCTCGCGCACGAGCGGCCGCAAGTCGATCTGCTCGTTCTCGATCGGGAACGCGTCGGGGTCGGTGACCGTCTCCTGATACAGCTCACGCACCCGCGTGTCGATCCGCCCGGCGACCGGAGCGAGACAACGTCGGCACTCACCGTGGAAACGAGCGGAGATCGCCCCCTCGATCACGATTCCGGTGGAGAGGCTCGAGCAGACGAGTTCGACATCGACCGTCGACTCGGGCTCGAGGCGTTCGTCGTGGAGTTCGACGAGATCGGGTTCGACTTCGCAGGTGATGTCCTTCAGCGAACCGGGGCGCCGAAGGAGTTCGAGCGCGTTGACGACGAGCGGGTTCTTCACCGGCGGCGGTCAGCGATTGGTGGTGGAATCCTGATCGAAGAACCCGTTGGACGGATCGGGGTCGCGCTGCACGACCTGACCGCTGTCATCCGAGTACATCTCGGGAAGGTTCTCCTCACTGGCTCGCTCGGCACCGATGGCCAGACGACGCCGACCGGTGTCGACCGTGCGGGCCAATTTGTCGAGCAGGATCTCGAAACTGGCGAGACGGCGATCGAGGAAATCCTCCATCTCGTTCTTGCGGCGGCTCGCGTCGTCTTCGGCGGCTTCGATGATCTGACGGGCCCGCTGCTCGGCCGCGCGCACCACTTCGGCGCGCTGGACGAAACGCTCGGCCTGCACCTTGGCGGCCTCGACGATCTCGTCGGCCTCGCGACGCATGCGCGCGTAGAACTCGTCGCGCTCCTTCATCATCCAGCGGGCCTGACGAAGTTCGTCGGGAAGACGATCGAGTGCGCCCTCGAGGATGTCGATGATCTCGTCGCGGTCGATACGAGGCGTGGAGGACAACGGCATGTTGGGTGCGGTGGCGATGATGTCGATCGCCCGGCGCAGCAGAACTCCCGAGTCACCGAGTTGGTCGTCGGCGACGCGGTCGTACGAGCCGGTGTCGTCGTCGAAATCGTCGAAATCGGTGTTCATGGCGTTGGCCTCCGTCCGGTCAGGACCGGCCCCCAAAGATACTCGTCATCGCCCGGGCCACCGGGGCAGGCACCAGATGTCCGACATTCCCCCCGTGCTGGGCGATTTCACGGATGAATCGACTGCTGATGAACACGAGATCGGGACGGGCCGGCAGGAACACCGTTCGAACTCCGGACACCGAATGATTGGTGTGGGCCATCTGCTGTTCGACTTCGAAATCGCCCGCGGTGCGCAGACCCTTGACGATGAAGTCGGCACCCATGGCGCGCGCGGCATCGACGGCGAGTCCGGGGTGGGCCTCCACGCGCACCGACGGAAGATGGGCGACCGACTCGCGGATGAGCGCGACTCGCGTGTCGAGATCGATCACTCCGCTCGGCTTGCCCGGGTTGTGCATGGCGGCGACGATGACGTTGCCGAACAACTCGACCGACTGCTCGACCACGTCGAGATGGCCGAGATGGAACGGGTCGAAACTCCCCGGATACAGAGCGGTGAGCGAGTTGGCCATGCGACCTCCACGGTACCGGTTCAAGCCGGGCGGTTGGGGCGGAGAAAGGTGACCCAGGCCCGGCCGTAACGCTTCGACCGGATGATTTCCCAGCCGTCGCGCTCGTTCATCTCGCGATCGCTCTCCACGGCCACCACGGCGTCGTCGACCACCACCGGCTCGATCGTGGCGAAGAAGCGGTCCCAGTCGGCGAAGCCATAGGGCGGGTCGGCGAGAAGCAGATCGATGTTTCGTTGTGCGACCACCGAGGTGAAGGCGTCCCCCGCGACCACTCGCGTGCATTCGGCCAAGCCCAACTTCGACACGTTGGTGCGAATGGCGTCGAGGGCTCGCTTGTCGCGTTCGACGAAGGTGCAGTGGCGGGCCCCGCGCGAGAGAGCCTCGATCCCGAGTGCGCCGCTCCCGGCGTAGAGGTCGAGAACCGTCGCGTCGTCGAGCGCACCGAGGCTGTCGAGGGCGTTGAACATGGCCTCACGAGCCCGGTCGGTGGTGGGTCGCGTGGCGTCGCCGTCCGGGGCGACGATGGCCCGGCCGCGCAACGATCCGGCCACGACGCGCATGCTCGACACTCTAGGGAGGCCAGACTTGGTCCGTGCCGCGTTCACCCGAGACGGAAATCGTGTGCGTCGACTGCGGCGGACGGTGTTTCCTCATTTCCTACGCGCGCGAGGACGGCACCTGGCTTCCCGGCGATGCCGTCGCGTACCGGTGTCAGGACTGCCTCGACCGCTGGGATCTCGTCCTGCCGGACGACTGGGACGCGACGGACGACGAATCGTGACGGTTGTCCCGCCGCGCTCGAACAAGGATGCCGGCACCGCACGGTGGCGTTCGCTGCGAATCCGTTCGCCGCGACCCGGACACGACCTGTCGCGTGTCGTGTTCGCTCTGTTCGTCTCGGTGTTCTTGCTGCGCACACTCGGGCCGGTGTGGCGATCGGGACTGGGGCCCGAATTCCCCGACTCGTATTCGTTCCTCGATCACGCCCGAATCGGACCGTGGTGGCCCTCGTTCTGGTTCGGAGAACGGCCGGTCGGCCTCCCGCTGCTCGCATGGTTGCTCGGACGCAATGCCGGTGCGATCGTGCTCGTGCAGACGATCGCCTACGCGCTCGCCGTCGCGTTTCTCGGAGCGACTCTCCTGCGCATCGTCGCCAACCGGGTGATCGCGTGGTTCGCGGTCGTCGCGATCGCTCTCGTCGCGTCTCAGCCACGCTTCGCGCTGTGGTCCCTCGAGGTTCTGAGCGAGTCGCTCGGGCTCACGTTGTCGCTGCTCGCGCTGGCCGGCTGGCTCTCCTACGCGCATTCGCCCGAACGTCGTCGACTCGTGCTCGCATTCGTGATCACCGCGGCCTGGCTCCTCGTGCGCGACGCCCACGCCGTGACCGTGGGGGTCGTCGCCGCGGCGGCTCTGTTCGCGAGCCGATCGATGGGCGACATCGCCCAACGGAGGCTGCTGCGCATCGGTGCCGCCGTGCTGGTGCTCGGAGTCGCCTACGTGGCGATCGCCCAGAACGTGAGTGAACGCAACCGCTACCCGCTCATCAACAACGTCGGACTTCGCGTTCTCGGCGACGACGACCTGACGAACGACTGGGTCGCGCGCGGCATGCCCATGAGCGACGCGCTGCTCGAACGAACCGGTTCCGACTCGTGGTCGGATGGCGACGCCTTTCTGCGCGATCCGCGTCTGGCCGAGTTCCGCGAATGGGTGGACGGCGAAGGCCAGCGCGATCAGGTGATGTCGCTCGTTCTCGATGCGCCGCATTGGCTCGGCGAATTCCATCGCGATCTTCCCGGACTGCTCTCGTATCGATTCGACGACTACGACCGTTACGCGGTCGACGAGCGGCTTCCCGACGGCTCGTCATGGTTCGATGTTCCGCGCACCAGCACCGAACTCGTGCTCTGGCTCGCTATCGGTGCGCTCGCCACGATCGCCGTCGCACGGAAGCGGCGAGCTCTCGGAGTCGTCCTCGGAGTCGCGCTCACCGCGACGATCGTCGAGGCCTACACGTCGTACGTGCTCGATGCGGTCGAGGTCCAGCGACACATGGTCGGCGTGCTCCTGCGCATCGGGGTGATCGTCGTGGTCGCGATCGCACTGGCCCTCGGCGAGGCCTGGCCGCGAGAGTCGCCCCGACTCGCACCGATCGGACGTTCGAGCGCGGCGCTCGTGGGTGCCGGAGCGACGCTCATGTTCATGGCGTGGATCGCCATCGAGTTCCGGTCGCAGGACTACGACCCGCAGTTCGCTCGGACCGTCGTGGAGAGGGCGGCCCGATTCGGCGGCTCGTATTACGAGAACGGGATTCACAACAAGGGCCCGTTCGAGATGGTCGTCTACGACGCCGCCCGGTGGATCACGTCGTTCGATTCGTACTGGTTCGCCATCTCGGGCTTCGTGATCGTCGCCGCACTGGCGGTCGCGGCGGCCAGCGGGGCCGTCGCACGATCGTTCGGGTGCGGTCGAGCCGTCGCCGTCTCCGCCGGCGTCATCGCCTTCGTCCACCTCACGTTCTCGTCGAGCGACTACGCGGGAGTTCTCTACAGCCGCAACATCACGACGGCCCTCTTCGCCGCGGCGGTCGTCATCGTCCTCTCCGACCGGTTCTGGACGTCGAGCCGGAGATCGGCCGGCTCGTGGATCGCATTGGCCTTCCTCGTCGGACTGGCCGTTCAGACGCTGCTGACGAGTGCCCTCGCCGCCGTCGCGGTGGTTTTCCTGGCGCTGATCGTCCGCCGCGGCGACGCGCCATTCGCTCGACCGATCGCCGTCTTCACGGCCACATCGTTGGCGACCGTCGTCAGTGCTCTTGCGTGGTACGCGCTGCGGGGGTCTTTCGCCGAGTTCTGGTCGGGTTGGTGGACGTACGCGAGCTACATGAACTCGGGCCTCGGTCGCGGACTCCGCGACCAGTTCGGACTGGGCTGGCAGACGTTCCTCGGCTACCACCAGGACCGTCCGATGCTGATCGTTCTCTACGCGGTGTTCGCGGCGATCGCTCGCCAGCGTTGGCATACGCTCACGGCGACGCAGCGAACCCTCGGCGCGGCACTCGGACTGTGGTGGCTCGGTGCGTGGATCGAGTTGATTCTGAGTCAGCGCTATTCGAGCCACTACTTCTCGGTTCTCGCCGTCCCCACCCTTCTCTCCATCGCCTTCGTCATCGGGGCGATCGCGCCCCTGATTCCGAGCCGACGCGCGCTCCCGGCCCTCGTCCTGGTCGGGTCGCTCGTCACCCAGGGCACCGACATGTTCTGGGCCGGCGCCGAGTCGGCCGGACGATTCACCGGCTTCGCCGATCACGCCGCCGAACGCGCGCGGAATCGCAGTGGCGAGGCGCGTACCGTTCACGCGGTCCTCGATCTGGTGACGCGAGAAGGCGACCCGCTCCTGTCGTGGACGATGTATCCGTGGACATATCTCGAGAACCGCCGCGTTCCGGCCACTCGCTTCGCGTGGAAGTCGTTCTTCATCGGCGAGATCTACCTCGGCCGAACGTCATCCGAGTACGTGTTGGCCGATACCGACGCCTGGTTCGCCGACGATCTCGCCGAAGCTCGGCCACGGGCGTACGTGCACCCCATCAGCGTGTCGCTCGGAGGCAGCGACCGATTCCAGCCGATCATCGATCGAGACTTCCGATCCGTGATGACCACCGAGCAGAACGAGGTGAGTCTCGAACGGCGGACGTGGGCGGAGTTGACCAGGGACCCGACCGGAGTCCCCCGCGACGTCGTCGTCACGACGACTCCCGTCGTGGTCGCCGACGATGACTGTCGAGCGGTGCTCGGGCGTCTTCCCTCTCTCGCCGACGGCACGATCGTGACCTTCTGGTTCCGCGACGCCGACGGATCGACCGAGTCGGTCGCGCTGTCACTGTCCCCGGATCGCGCGTGGTCGAGCAGCGAGTCCGTCGAGTTCGGATTCACGCCGGTCGATCTCGCTGGCTCCGCACCGTTCCGCCTGTTGATCGGTGCTCGGGCCGCCGCGCTCGTGATCGGAGACCGGATCGTGGCGGCGGTCGAGATCGACGGCGACACGACGGTCAGCGCGATCACGACCGGCGGAGACGTCCGACTGAGCGGAGTCCGCTCGGGTGGAATGCCCTCCATCTCCGGCTGCTGATCGAAACGCGGACGAACCCGATCGCTTCGTCAACTCTTGAACAGGAACTCCTCGTCCTCGGGACGCAGGAACAACTCGAGCTCCTCGCGCAGCCCGGTGTGCGTCGCCAGAGCCGGATCGTCGTCGACGATCGCGAACGCGGCGTCGCGAGCCATCGCGACCAATTCGCGATCGCGCCGCAGCGAGGCCAACTTCAGATCGCTGCGACCCTTCTGTTCCTTGTTCATGAGGGTTCCCTCGCCCCGCAACTCGAGGTCGACCTCGGCGAGATGGAAACCGTCGTCGGACTCGACGAGAGCTTCGACCCGTGGTGAGACCTCGCCGACGAGAGTCGGTTCGTCATCGGACGCACTGGTCACCAGCCAACAAGTGGATTCGTGCGATCCTCGACCGACTCGACCACGCAATTGGTGGAGCTGAGCGATGCCGAAACGGTCGGCGTCGAGGATGACCATCACCGTCGCGTTGGGAACGTCGACGCCCACTTCGATCACCGTGGTGGCCACCAGCACGTCGAGGCGCCCGGTTCGGAACGAATCCATGACGGACTCCTTCTCGGCCGAGGACATTCGGCCGTGCAGAAGACCCACGCGCAATCCGGACAGTTCGGCGGCTTCGAGGCGGGTGCGCGTCTCCTCGGCCGAGGCGACTTCGAGCTTCTCGCTCTCCTCGATGAGAGGGCAGACCACGTAGGCCTGGCGGCCGCAGCTCACCTGGTCGCGAACGTCGGCCCATACGTCGCTCGCCTCCGATCCTCTCGCGTGGCGCGTGACGATCGGTGTCCGTCCCGGCGGCTTCTCGTCGAGAACGCTCACGTCGAGATCGCCGTAGACGGTCATGGCCGCCGTGCGCGGAATCGGCGTGGCCGTCATGACGAGGACGTCGGGCGAACGGCCGTCGGCTTGACCCTTGTCGCGCAACGCCGCTCGCTGCTCGACACCGAATCGATGCTGTTCGTCGACCACGACCACCCCGAGGCTCGCGAACTCGACTCCCTCCTGGATGAGCGCGTGAGTACCGATCACGATGTCGACCGAACCATCGGCCAAGCCGGCCAGAACATCGCGACGCCTCTCGCCGGTGACGCTGTTGGTGAGAAGTTCGACGCGGACCTCGCGTTCGCCGAACAGAGTGTCGGAGGCCGGAATGCGCAAGCCGTCGAGGAGACGTCGAATGCCCGAAGCGTGCTGTTCGGCCAACACTTCGGTGGGAGCCATGAGCGCCGACTGATGTCCGCCGTCCACACCCACGAGCATGGCCACCACCGCGACGAGTGTCTTGCCGGCGCCGACATCGCCCTGAAGCAGCCGGTGCATCGGCCGCGGATCGGCCAGATCGCCTTCGATCTCGCGGATCACCCGCTCCTGCGCACCGGTCAGTTGGTAGGGCAGGTCGGCGAGGAAGCGTTGCACGAGCGGCCCACCCACTCGGTGGACGATGCCCACCGAGTCGCGCTCCATTGCCCGCTTGCGCATCACGAGCACCAACTGCACTCGGAGCAACTCGTCGAAAGCCAGACGACGACGGGCGGCCTCCTTGATCGCGAAAGTCTCGGGAAGATGAATACCGAACAGCGCGTCCTGTCGACTCACCAGGGAGAACCGCTCGAGGATCGACTGCGGAACCGGATCGTCCAGACCGCGCGGACGACAACGAGACAAACCTTCGTCGACCGCGCGACGCACGACCCACGAGGGAAGATCGACCTTCTCGCTCTGCGGATACACCGAGACGATCGGACGCGGCCGCTCCCCCGGATCGCCGAGCACGTCGACGGTCGGATTGGCCATCTGCCGTTGACCGCGGAACGACGACACCTTGCCATGCACGGCGACGAGGGAACCCGGGGCGAGTTGGCGCTCGCGCCACGGTTGGTTGAAGAACACCACGGTGAGTCGTCCGGTGTCGTCGCCGATCGTCGCGGTGACGCGCGCCGGACCCCGACCACGCGGCGGTGACGACACCGAGCGAACCTCGGCCACCACCAGCGCGTCGAGACCTTCGACGAGATCGCCGATCCGGGCCTCGTGAGTGCGATCGATCCAACGACGCGGATAGTGCGTCAGAAGATCGGCGAGATTCTCGATTCCGAACTTGCCGAAATTCTCGCGACGCTTCCCGGCCCCCACCGACTTGAGACGAGCCAGATCGATGGCGGCGAGATCACGAAAGGTGATCGGGGCGGACTGCTCGCTCACTCGACGCCGAAGAGATACGGATACAAAGGCTGGCCGCCGCGATGGCACTCGACCTGAACGCCAGGGCGTTCGGATGCGACCCAATTGCGCAGAGCGTCGGTGACCGCCGCGACCGCGTCGGAACCTTCGATGATCGTCACGATCTCGCGCTCGTCGGTGACGAGGTGTTCGAGCAGCGCGACGGCCGCACCGTCGAGCGAACCCGCCACCGCGACGATGCCGTCGCCGCGCACGAGTCCGATCCAGTCGCCCGCGGTCACGGGTCCGATCTCGCTGTGCGAATCACGAACCGCCTGCGTCACCTCGCCGGTGGCCATCGCGTCGATGGCCGACGACATCGACGACGAGTTGTCCTCCACCCCGGCCTCGGGGTCGTAGACCACGAGTGCGGCCAGAGCCTCGGGCATCGAGCGGGTCGGGACGACCCTGACCGACTTGGAGGTGAGGGCGTCGAGCTGCTCGGCGACCGGAATGATGTTCTTGTTGTTCGGGAGCACGATCACTTCGCGCGCGTTCACGTGCTCGACCGCTTCGAGCAGTTCGGCCGTCGACGGGTTGAGCGTCTGGCCACCGGTGACGATGCCCTGAACACCGAGTTGCGCGAACAGCTCCTCGAGCCCGCTCCCGCTGCACACCGCCACCACGGCCGTGGTGACCGCGGGAAGTCCCGTGACACCGAGCCGGCGCTCGTGTTCGGCGTGGCGTTCGGCGACTTCTTCGAACAAGTCGGTCACGCGGATCTGCTTGGGCCGACCACCGAGATCGATGGCCACCTCGATGGCGGCGCCGATGTCGTTCGTGTGCACGTGGCAGTTCCAGAGTCCGTCGCCACCCACGACCACGATCGAGTCGCCGATCTCGGCCCAGTCGGCCTTGAACGACTCGACCTTGTCGTCGTCGAGATGCAAGAAGTACATGACCTCGTACCGCAGGTCGGCCACCGTGAGATCGCCGTGTTCGTCGGGGGCGGCCACGAGCGACGGCAAGTCGTCGGAGTCGCCGCCGATCGAATCGGCCGGAGTCGGGATCGGCTCGCCGTCGACGACGTTGAGCGCGGCGTCGAGCAACAACAAGAACCCGGCACCACCGGCATCCACGACACCGGCGTCCTTCAACACGGGCAGCATGTCGGGTGTGCGGTCGAGAGCCGAACGACCCGCATCGCGCGCCGCCCGCAGAACGGCCGAGAGTCCGGCCCCGTTCGCCGCGGTCGACTTGGCGGCCTCGCTGGCCTCGCGGACGACGGTGAGAATGGTGCCCTCGATCGGCTTGACGACCGCCTTGTACGCCGCCGACGAGGCCTCCGAGAGCGCATCGGCCAGACCCGACGCGGTGTGCGACGCGGCCGACGACAGTCGCCCGGCCAGCCCACGGAGAATTTGCGACAGGATCACACCCGAGTTGCCCCGCGCACCCATGAGCGAACCGTGTGAGATGGCCTGGCAGGTCGACTCGATGGCCGGGTCGGCCCGGTCGAGTTCGGCCACCACGGCGTCGAGGGTCCGGGCCATGTTGGTGCCGGTGTCGCCATCGGGCACCGGGTAGACGTTCAAGCGGTTGATCCGGGGCGCGTGCTCGCGAACGGCGTCGCGGAAGGTCACCACGGTGCGCCGCAGGCGCTCGGCGTCGAAACGCTCCCCCTCGGGTGACATCACCGGCGCGGCCACGTCCCGATGGTACCCCTGGCTCCTGGCGCGCCGCTGACCCTTCCCGCGCCGGGTCCGGACCAAGTCGGCAGTCGGGGCCGGCCTGGTCGATCGGGACGGTGAAGCGTGTCTCAGCCGAGATGGCTCGGCCAACCTTGGGGTCACCGGGGTGCGCTGGTAGCGTTTCGTCCGCTGATCCCCCGGAGGGGACGGTTCGAAGGAAGATCCATCATGGCCTCAGTTTGCGAAGTCTGCGGGAAGCGCCCCTCGTGGGGGATGTCGGTCTCGCACTC
>JBEAXP010000037.1:0-4162 GCA_041159745.1 Actinomycetota bacterium
AGACAGTTGGATTCTCCGAGTTCTTCCTCGAGATGGAAGGGCTTGTACTTGCCTTCTTCGTGTTCGTATCCGATCACGTCGTGCGGGCAGGTGACCACGCAACCGGCGCATCCGGTGCACAGACCGGTGGTGATGACCTCCTCGTAGAGCTCCTTCCACTGAGCGGTCCAGCGTTCGGCTTTGGGAGAGGACTCGGTCATCGTCATGAGGCTCAATCTACGCTTGGGTCCGGCTCGACGGCCCAGCCGGGGCCAGGGAAGGGGAACGAACCAGTCGTGGGGATCATCGGCGAGAGAGTGCTGCGAACCGAGGACCCCGACCTGTTGACGGGCAAGGCCACCTACATCGACAACCTCGCTCTGCCCGGGGCGGCCCACGTGGTGTACGTGCGGTCCACGGTGGCGCACGCCCGCATCGTGTCCATCGATACCGACGAGGCGCGGAGCATGCCCGGAGTTCTCGGAGTGCACACCTTCGCCGATGTCGATGCCGAGGGTTACGGCTTGGTCCCCAATGACCACCCGATGCTGCCCGCGCGGATCCGTCGTCCGGTGTTGGCATCCGACGTGGTGCGCTATGTCGGTGAACCCGTCGTCGCCGTGGTGGCCGAGACGCGTGCGCAGGCGGTCGACGCGGTCGAGTCCGTGATCGTCGACTACGACCCGCTGCCGGTGGTGGTCGACATGGAGGAGGCGAAGTCGGACGGCGTCGTGTTGTTCCCCGAGTTCGGAAGCAACACGGTGGTGAAGATTCCGAGCGGTCGCGAGGCCGACTTCTCGGCTTGCGACGTGGTGATCGAGGCCCGCATCGTCAATCAACGGCTTGCGCCCAGTCCGCTCGAACCGCGGGTGGCGGCCAGCCGCTGGGAGGCGCCCGATGCGAATGGCGTTCGTCGTCTCACGCATTGGCAGGCCTGTCAAGGTGCGCACTCGGTGCGCGCGCCGATCTGTGAGATGTACGACCTGCCGTCCGAGCAGGTGCGCGTGATCGTTCCCGACGTCGGCGGCGGCTTCGGTGCCAAGGCCTTCAACTATCCCGAGGACATCTTGCTGCCCTGGTTGGCCAAGAAGCACGACCGACCTGTGCGCTACACCGAGACTCGAACCGAGAGCATGAACGGTCTCGGTCATGGGCGCGCGCAGGTGCAGTACGTGAAGTTGGGTGGCACGCGCGATGGCCGTCTTCTCGCGTACTCGCTCGACGTCGTTCAGGATTCGGGAGCCTGGCCGCGATTCGGTGCGTTCCTTCCCGTGCTCACTCGACGCATGGCCACCGGCACGTACGACATCCCGAGCGTGTCGTTCACCGCGTCGTCGGTCCTCACCAACACCGTGCCCACCATCGCGTACCGCGGAGCCGGTCGGCCCGAGGCGGCCGCGGCCATCGAGCGCGCCGTCGACCTGTTCGCCGCCGAGATCAGCATGGACGCCGCCGAAGTGCGTCGGCGTAACGTGATCGCACCCGATCGCTTCCCGTTCACGAACGCGGTCGGTACCACCTACGACAGCGGTCAGTACGCGAAGGCGCTCGACCTCGTCCTCGACGCGGCCGACTATCCGGCCTTGCGAGCCGAGCAGGCGCGCCGTCGGGCGGCCGGCGACCGAGTCGTCCTCGGCATCGGTGTGAGTTCGTACGTGGAGATCACCGCGGCATCGGCCGGAGGCGAGTACGGATCGGTCACCGTTCACGAAGCCGACGACGGATCGGTGCGGGCCACCGTGGTCACGGGCACCACGCCTTATGGGCAAGGTCATCGCACCGCGTGGGCGATGCTCGCCGCCGAACGGCTGGGACTGCGACTCGAGGACATCACCGTGTTGCACGGCGACACCGACATCGTCCCGCACAGCGAAGTCTCGGGCGCCTCGCGCTCTCTGCAGTTGGGTGGGACCAACGTGTGGCGCGCCGCCGGGACCGTGGTCGATCGGGCCCGTGACATCGCGGCGCGTTTGCTCGAAGCCGACGTGAACGACGTGGTGGTGTCCGATGGCGTGTTCCATGTTGCCGGCACACCGGCGGTCTCGGTCACCTGGTCGCAGGTGATCGCCACGGCCGAACCCGAGGAACTGAGTGCCGTGGGCGACTTCGCACAGGCCGACGGCACGTTCCCGAGCGGAGCCCACCTGGCCGTGGTCGAGGTCGACACCGAGACCGGCAAGGTCGAGTTGCGCTCACTCGTGGCGGTGGATGACGCGGGTCGCATTCTCAACCCCTTGCTCGCCGAGGGCCAGGTGCACGGAGGTTTGGTGCAAGGTGCCGCACAGGCGCTGTTCGAGGAAGTCGTGTACGACGCCGACGGCAACCCGCTCACCGGCAACTTCGCCGACTACGGCTTCCCATCGGCGGCCGAGTTCCCCTCGTTCGTCACCGTTCACCTCGAGTCGCCGACGCCGCTCAACGATCTCGGTGCCAAGGGAATCGGAGAGAGCGGGACGATCGGGGCCACTCCGGCTGTTCAAAGCGCCGTGATCGACGCGCTCTCGCATCTCGGAATCCGTCACATCGATCTGCCCTGCTCGCCGCGGCGGGTGTGGGAAGCGATCGCCAACGCGGTTGGCTGACGACGTGAATCTGCCCGGCGCCCTCGAACGCTTCGTCGACGAACTCGCGTCGTCCGCCGGGGTCGTGGCGGTCACGGTGGGTGGTTCTCGGGCCACCGGTACCAACGACTCGTCGAGCGATTGGGATCTCGGCGTGTTCTATCGCGGTGACGTGGATCTGTCGGCGGTGGCCGCGCGCGGTGACGTTCATGCGCCGGGTTCGTGGGGCCGTCTCATGAACGGCGGAGCCTGGTTGACGATCGAAGAGACCGCCGTCGACGTGATCCTGCGCGACGTCGACGTCGTTGCGCATTGGTCAGCCGAGGCGGCGGCCGGTCGATACGAGGTCGATCAGTTGTTGGGGCACCTGGCCGGTTTCCCCACCTACACGCTCACCGCCGAGGTCGCCCTCTCGAAGGTCGTTCGCGGATCGCTCGCGATCGACACGACCTTCACCGATGCGCTGCGCGAGGTGTCGACATTCCGCTGGGGCTTCCAACGCGACTTCTCGTTCGAGTACGCACGTTCCCACGCCGACCGCGGCAATGCGGTGGGAGCGCTCGGCAACACGGCTCGAGCGGTCCTCGAGGAGGCGCATCGCCGAATGTGCGCCGATAGGCGGTGGGTGCTCAACGAGAAGCGGATGCTCGTCGACGTCGGTCTCGGCGGAGTGTCCGAACTTCTGGCCGCACACGAGTTCGGCCGATCGCCCCACGACATGCGCGAGACGATCGGCCGAATCGAAGAGCTCGTGAAGAGCTGAGTTATACGGCGTCGGAGCCCTCTTCGCCGGTTCGGATACGGACGATGCGGTCGACACTGGTCACCCAGATCTTGCCGTCGCCGATCTTGCCGGTGGAGGCCGCGGCCTTGATGGACGCGATCACCGAGTCGACCACGTTGTCATCGACCACGATCTCGAAACGAACCTTCGGAACGAAGTCGATCTTGTACTCCGCACCTCGGTAGGTCTCGCTGTGTCCGCCCTGACGGCCGAACCCGCGCACCTCGCTGACGGTCATACCGGTGACACCGGCGGCCTTCAGCGCTTCCTTCACTTCGTCGAGTTTGAAGGGCTTGATGATGGCTGTGATGAGTTTCATCGTTGGTTCTCCCTATCAGTGGTACGCCGACTCGGCGTGCTGGCTGTAGTCGAGTCCGTCGGCCTCGTCTTGCGGGCTGACACGGACTCCGATGGTCTTCTTCAGCACCAACATGATGCCAAAGGTGATGATGAACGACCACACCATGGCGGCCAGGTTGGCGAGCGCCTGCTCTCCGAGGAGACCGGCACCGCCGCCGTAGAAGATTCCTTCTTCGAACGAACCGTCGAAGAACTCGGGATTGGCGAAGAAGCCGATGAGCAGTGATCCGACGAGACCACCCACGAGGTGGACGCCCACCACGTCGAGCGCGTCGTCGAAACCGGCCTTGGTCTTCAACTTCACGGCGTAGCAGCACACGAGTCCGGCGATTCCACCGATGGCGAGCGGCGCGCCGCCCGACACGTAGCCGGCGGCCGGGGTGATGGCCACGAGACCGGCCACGATTCCCGAAGCGGCGCCGAGGTTGGTGGGCTTGCCGTCACGGAGCCATTCGGTGATGACCCACACGAGACCGGC
>JBEAXP010000046.1:0-62090 GCA_041159745.1 Actinomycetota bacterium
ATTGGTCGATGGTGATTTTGAGCGAGGTGCACACGGTGCGGTTGCCACTGGTGACGTTGACGGCGGTGGCGTTGTCGGCCTTGTTCCAGATGAGCCAGTTTCCGCAGTTGCGGCAGAAGAATCCGTTGAGTGCGACGAAGGTGGTGGGGGCTTTGGGTTCGGGGTTTTTGGTCCAGATGGCGATCAGGTTGGTGTTGGTGGCGATGAAGTAGCGGCGGGTGCCGTCGGATGGGTCGTCGAGGAGTGGCAGGTCGACGGGGATGGTGGGTGTTGTTGTGTTGGCCCAGCCGGTGAAGGTGTAACCGGGTTTGGTGCAGTCGCTGGCACCAGGGAGATATCGGTAGCCGAGTGACACCGATGTCCAGGGTTCGGTGCGAGCAGTGCCGTCGGTGCAGGTGCCGCCGTTCGGATCGAACCGACTGGTGAGAAGTGCAACCGTTGCTGCTGTTTGGCAGGAACTGTTGTTGAGGGCCACCAGAAAGAAAGGTGTGTCGTCCGCGCACGCTCCCCAGACGCTTCCTCGACCGGGAATCGCAGTCGGCTCACCGATGAGGTAGTAGCTAGCGTCCGCCGTCGACCACCGGCCGTCAGGATTGTGGAATTCGTTGCTCCGCGCGATTGTGCCGCTCCCCAACCTATTCACAACGCGGATGAGTCCATAGGAGTGTTGACCGTTGATGTCGCCGGTTGTGTAGACGTTGCTCACTGTTATGTTGCCGCTGAACAAGTTCGTCACTTCCGCGATGAGGCCGCCGGAGTGTTGACCGTTGATGTCGCCGGTTGTGTAGACGTTGCTCACTGTTATGTTCCCGCTGAAGAAGTTGATCACTTCCGCGATGAGGCCGCCGGAGTAGTCGCCGTTGATGTCGCCGGTTGTGTAGGAGTTGTTGACGGTTATGTTGTCGTAAGCCTGCGAGATGAGCCCAGCGGTGTAGTTGCTGCCGCCGTTGATGTCGCCGGTTGTGTAGGAGTTGTTGACAGTTGCGTAGTTGGATGCTTGTGAGATGAGTCCAGCGGTGAGAATGCCGCTGCTGTTGATGTCGCCGGTTGTGTACGAGTTATTGACAGTTGTGTAGTTGGATGCGAGCGAGATGAGCCCAGCGCTGAGATCGCCGCTGCTGTTGATGTCGCCGGTTGTGTAGGAGTTGTTGACAGTTGTGTAGCTGAATGTGCGCGAGATGAGTCCAGCGGTGAGAATGCCGCTGCTGTTGATGTCGCCGGTTGTGTAGGAGTTGTTGACGGTTGTGTTTCCGTATGCCTGTGAGATGAGCCCAGCGGTGTTGTCGCCGCTGCTGTTGACCTCGCCGGTTGTGTAGGAGTTGTTGACGGTTGTGTTTCCGTTTGCGAGTCCGATTAGTCCGCCGGAGTATTCGTCGGTGACGTTGCCGGATGACGATACTTTCGTAACAGTTGTGTCGTAAGCGTCACGGACCAACCAGCCACCTCCAGCTGCTAGTGAAGTCGAGCCACCTGCGGCGAGGTTGAGGTTGCTGATTGTGGCTCCAATAGTTTGGAAAAAGAGACCACCGATTGCTGACGTCGTGACGTTGAACGTGATGGTGTGGTTACCTCCGTTGTAATTCCCTCTGAACGGGTCTAGGTGGCCGAGTTCGACGGCGCTTGGGTCATCAACCGTGAAGCTTGCGGTCTGGATCACGGAGGCGTACCGACAGTCAAATAAGTCGGTCTTTAAAGTCGTGAGATCGGACTCACCTCGGATCTCAAAGACATCATCTGAGTTGCCGTCGGTGAGGCCACACACTCCCACTCCGTTAGCGAGAGTCGGTGCCGGAGCGACGAAGTTGACCCCGGCGATCGCCATCACGATCAGAAGAAAGTGTCGGAAAGCGTGTCGAGTTGTATTCATCCCGCCCTCTCCGACAATGTCGCGCGATTGTTGCGTACAACGTGCAAGTGTAGGCGAGAAACAACGAGGTGATTTGACCTGTTTAGTTCAAGCGATTCGCACGTTCGCGAGGAACAGCAACCTTTGCCTGAGAAGAACGTCGCCCCGACCCATGGATGTCGATTGTGGGTTGCGTGTTATTGGCGACTCCCGAACTGACCTGAGGGAGTTCGCAGCCGAAGAATGACCCAGCGCTTTGAAAGTTCTCTGGAGCCCGAGAGGGGAATCGAACCCCTGACCTACGCATTACGAGTGCTCTCCGATGGTAACCCGGGAAACACTGTGAACCGTCTGTGCAGGGAACTCGTGCCGAGTGGGATTTCTTGAAACGCTGTGAAACGGGGAGAGATGCGGGAAATTTGCGGGATGAACTCGCGGGTTGGTCAGCGTGGGGTTGTTGCGGTGATTGGTGGGCTGCTGGTGGTTTCGTTGGTGGCGGTGAGTGTGTAGGTGATGGGTCCGCGCGGTGGTTGGGGGTCGTGGCACAAAGTCCATTGGTCGATGGTGATCTTCAGTGAGGTGCACACGGTGCGGTTGCCACTGGTGACGTTGACGGCGGTGGCGTTGTCGGCCTTGTTCCAGATGAGCCAGTTTCCGCAGTTGCGGCAGAAGAACCCGTTGAGTGCGACGAAGGTGGTGGGGGCTTTGGGTTCGGGGTTCTTGGTCCAGATGGCGATCAGGTCGACGTTGGAGGCGACGAAGTAACGCGGGACACCGTCACTGGGGTCGATGAGGAGTGGCAGGTCGACGGGGATGGTGGGTGCGGTGGAGCGTGCCCAGCCGGTGAAGGTGTAACCGGGTCGGGTGCATTCGCTGGCACCGGGCAGATAGCGGTAGCCGAGCGACACCGATGTCCAGGGTTCGCTGCGAGCAGTGCCGTCGGTGCAGGTGCCGCCGTTCGGATCGAGCGTCGCACGCCAGATCGGAGTGAGTGGAGGTGCCGGACTCGACACTGTCGGGAACGTGCAGATGCTGAGCCCACCTGCGGTGGCGGCGTAGATCGTGTTTCCGACTGCGTACACACCGCGAACGACGTTGTTTCCGAGGCCGTTGGCGGTGGTGACGTTGGTGAAGCTTGTGGCGCTGTTGGTGGAGATGCTGAGCCCTCCAATGGTGGCGGCGTAGATCGTGTTTCCGACTGCGTAAACACCCCAAACGGTGTTGTCTCCGAGACCGTCTGAGGTGGTTCTGTTGATGAATGTTGTGGCACTGTTGGTGGAGACGCTGAGTCCACCCTCGGTGGCGGCGTAGATCGTGTTCCCGACTGCGTACACACCAGTAACGACGTTGCTTCCGAGTCCGGCGGAGGTGGTGACGTTGGTGAAGCTTGTGCCGCCGTCGGTGGAGATGCTGAGGCCACCAATGATGGCGGCGTAGATCGTGTTCCCGACTGCGTACACACCCCAAACGAAGTTGTTTCCGAGTCCGGCCGAGGTGGTGACGTTGGTGAAGCTTGTGCCGCTGTTGGTGGAGATGCTGAGCCCACCACCAACAGTGGCGGCGTAGATCGTGTTCCCGTCGGCGTAGACACCATTGAGGAAGTCGTCTCCGAGGCCGTTGGCGGTGGTCTTGTTGATGCACGTTGGCTGCGAGGCGCGCACTTCGACCGGGGCGACGCCGAGACTGAGAAGTGTCGACAGCAGAGTCACCACCGCGACAATCGATCGATTCTTCATCGGCATCCCCCCTCCACAACCTGGTCAGCCCCGAGAGACCGGAGCCCGAGAGGGGAATCGAACCCCTGACCTACGCATTACGAGTGCGTTGCTCTACCGACTGAGCTACCCGGGCAATGACTCGTCAGGCTAGCGCCCGGTCATTCGGACGCCCATTTCGTTCCGGGCAGGTAGTAGCGCTTGGCCCAAATACCACGAGGGTCCTCCCCGCTCACGGGCATGCGCCAGGTGACGATCCGACTCGAGGCCGCCGCAAGATCGATGGAGCACAACGCCCGCGGCTGGTCGTCGGTGCCATCGACGTATCCATCGGCCCACTCATCGGCCACATAACGCTTGGCGATGAGGCGATACGTGTCGCGCCATGCCAAGTCGTCACCGGGCGGATGCTTCACGACCACGTTGCCCTGGATCATCACCTTGCGCCACGGTGTTTCGTCCTCGTCGATCGACACGCCCGCCCGCGGATCGCGGACGATGTTCTTCCAGATGATGGCTGGAGAGCGAGGTGTGAACAAGAACTCGTGACCGATCACAATGAACCACAAGGGCAACACCCGGGGCATGCCGTCGGCATCGGTGGTTCCGATGCGCGCAAGGTGACCTCGCTCCTGCAGGAAGTCATCAACTTCGAGGTCGGTCAGTCTGGGCATCACTATCTCCTGATGGACGGCAACGACATGAACAGTTCTTCGAGCAGGAGTCGCTCGTTCACATTGCGAGTGAGCGCGTTGCTGGCCCGCCGGATCGACGACACCGCATCGGCATAACCGATCACTTCGTGCGGTGCCGCTTCGTCGGTGAGTCCCGACATCGCATCGCGATAGACGATCGAGAGAGCTCGGAGACCCGAGCGCAGTTCATCGGTTCGAAAGCGGCGCAGCTCGCGTTTATGGCGTTCGGTCAGGGTGCGTCGCCCGCTGCCTCGCTCTCCGAGCAACTTGGCGCGCTCTTCGAGCGTGGCGAGTTCCTGCCCTTGTTTGGCCTTGTACGGCTCGAGGGCCTCTTCGATTGCCGCACTGATGTCAGCCACCAGAGCAATGGCTGCGGAAAGCGAACCGTCGAGGCGCTGTGGAATCGCGGTGAAGAGACGCATGCGCTCACTCATCTTCGGATCGCCGACGAGAACACGGGCGCGATCGAGATCGCCGGCAGCGACACGCGCGACCTCGTCGGCCACGTCGGACTCGCAACCTTCGGCGATGAGTGTGGCGGCCACGAGTTCGTCGGAGACCGGCCCGAAGTTCAGCCGCACACTGCGTGACGCGATGGTGGCGAAGGTGTCGGGCACCTCGTCAGCCAACATGACGATGATCGTCTGCCCGTCGGGTTCTTCGATGGTCTTCAGCAAAGCCGAACGGGCGATGTCGGCGAGCAAGTGGAACTCGTGCACGATGATGACGCGAGTCGAACCTTCGACCGCCGTCCGATCGGCCAACTTCACGATTTCCTCGCGAGCCTGCTCGACGTCGATGGACGCACCCTCGCGCTCGAGTTCGTGCACGTCGACGTGAATGCCGCGCATCACCAGATCGGCGATTCGCCCACCGGCGTTCTCGTCACCTTGGAGGCGCACCGCGGCGAAGGCGCGGGCCGCAGCCTCCTTGCCGCATCCACTCGGGCCGACGAACAGATACGCGTGGGCCGGCGAGGCACTCAGTGCGCGCAGTTTGGCGACGGCATCGTCCTGGCCGATGACGGCATCGAACACCGATGAAGTTGCCGTACGAGCCATGTCAGAGCCCGAGCGTAGATCGCACGTGCTCGAGGATTCGACCGGCCAGTTCGTCGACCGATCGCGTCCCGTCGACCACCAGCCATCGCGCCGGATCGGCCTGGGCCATTGCTCGGAAGCCGTCGACGATGCGCCGGAAGAACTCGGCTCCCTCGCGCTCGAAACGATCGAGGTCACGGTTGGCCAGTCGCTTCAGAGCCTCGTCATGTTCGATGTCGATGAGGATCACCAAGTCGGGCCAGCAACCGTCGAGAGCCCAGTCGTTGATGCGTTTCACCGATTCGAGATCGAGACCGCGACCGTAGCCCTGGTACGCGAGGCTCGAATAGACGCTGCGGTCGCTCACCACGGTGCGTCCGGCATCGAGGTTCGGGGCGAGCACTTCGGCGCGATGTTGCGCTCGATCGCCGGCGATCAACAAGGCTTCAGCCACCGGACTCAGGTGTGTGTTGGCCGGATCGTGCAGCACGTTGCGGATTCGTTCACCGATCCGGGTGCCACCGGTCTCGCGGGTGAGCACAGCCTTCAGCGACTCGGCCAGGCGCACGGCCTGGGTGGACTTGCCGCAACCCTCGATTCCTTCGAGCGCGATGTAGCGACCCGCCGTTGTCACGACTTCTTCGCCGCGGCCTTCTTGGGTGCGGCCTTCTTCTTGGCCGGGGCCTTCTTCGGTGCCGCGCTCTTGCGAGCGGCAGTCTTCTTCGCCGGAGCCTTCTTCGCCGGAGCTTTCTTCGCGCCCGACTTCTTCTTCGGCGCGATGCCCTTCTCGGCCATCACTTCGCGACGAATGGCCAACAACTCGTAGGCCCGCTCGGGAAGCATCTCCTCGATGCGGTCACCCTTGCCGATCGACGCGTTCACCTCGCCGTCGGTCACGTACACGCCGTACTGACCTTCTTTGGCCAACACCGGTCGACCGCTCACCGGATCGTTGCCGAATTCACGCAACGGTCCCTTGGCGGCGACCGAACGCCCGCGTCGGTACTGCTTGGGCTGCGAAAAGATCGACACCGCTTCGTCGAGCCCGATCGTGAGGAGCTTCTCCTCGTTCTCGATCGTGCGGTAGTCGGTGCCCTTCTGGATGTAGGGGCCGTAGCGACCGTTGTTGGCGAGGATCGCCGTGCCGTCGTTCGGATCGACGCCGATGGTGCGCGGCAGTCCGAGCAGTTGCTCGGCATCGGTCATCGTCAACCGCTCGAGCACCATCGTCTTGAAGAGGCTGACCATCTTGGGCTTGGCCAGGCCGACCGGTGGTTCATCCATCGTGCCCCACTGCACGTACGGCCCGTATCGGCCGTTCTTCGCGAACACCGGATGGCCGTCGAGTTCGCCGATGGGCTCGTCGCTCTTGGGTAGCGAGAGAAGTCGCAACGCTTCGGTGAGGGTGAGTTCGTCGGGAGCGAGCGAATCCGGCACACCGGCCGTGTCGTCTCCTCGCTTCACATACGGCCCGTATTTGCCGGGCTTCACGGCGACGATTTCGCCGGTGGCCGGGTCGGCTCCGAGTCCGAACGAATTGATGGCGGCGGCGTCGATGTTCTCGATGTTCTTCTCGATCAACTTCTTGAGACCGAGTTCGCCGAGATCACCGAGTTGTGCGTCGCCGAAGTAGAACGCACGGAGCCACTCGTCCTTGGCCAGGAGTCGGCCGGCGATCTGGTCGAGTTCTTCCTCGACGCCCGCGGTGAACTGATAATCGACCAATTCGCCGAAGTGCCGTTCGAGCAGGGTGACCACTGCGAACGCCGTCCACGACGGCACGAGGGCCTGCCCCTTCTTCCACACGTAGCCGCGGTCCTGCACGGTCTGGATGATCGACGCCCACGTGGAGGGTCGACCGATACCCAGCTCTTCGAGGCGCTTCACGATCGAGGCTTCGGTGTAGCGAGCCGGGGGAGTCGTTTCGTGACCTCCCGGCACGAGTTCGCGCACCGCGACGGCGTCCCCCACCTTCAACGGCGGCAACAACGCTTCCTTCTCGTCGGCGTCGGTGCCCTCGTCGCTCGATTCTTCGTAGGCGCGGCGGTGACCCGAGAACGTGATGGTGGTTCCGCTGGCCGAGAAGGTGCAGTCGTTGGCCGCGGCCGCACCGGACGCCGGGGCGGTGGCGCTCAGCCGAATCGACACCGTGGTTCCCGATGCGTCGGCCATCTGCGAGGCGAGGGTCCGCTGCCAGATGAGCCGATACAGCGCCAGGTCGGGGCCGCTCAATTGGCCGGCCACTTCCTCGGGTGAGCGGATCGGCAGGCTGGGCCGTATGGCCTCGTGCGCTTCCTGGGCGTTCTTCACCTTGTTGGCGTATTGACGCGGGTTCGGCGACAGGAACTCGGTGCCGAACTCCTTGCCGATCTGCGACCTGACCGCGGCCAGGGCCTCGTCGGCCAGGGCCACCGAGTCGGTGCGCATATATGTAATGAATCCCCGCTCGTACAGACCCTGGGCGGTGCGCATCACCTGCTGGGCCGACAGACGCAGTTTCCGGCCGGCCTCCTGCTGAAGAGTGCTGGTCATGAAGGGGGCCTTGGGCGATGAGCGATAGGGCTTGTCCTCCACCGACTTCACGGTCACGGTGGCCGAGCCGAGCCGATCGACCAGCGATCGCACCCCGGCTTCGCTGAGGACGGTCACCTTGTCGGAGGCCCGACCGGTGGCGTCGAAGTCCTTGCCGGTGGCCACCCGCACGCCGTCGACCTCCAGCAGGTCGGCGGTGAACGACGGCGACGTGGCCGAGACGAGTTCGAGGCCCCAGTACCCGGCGGTCACGAAGGCGATGCGTTCGCGTTCGCGTTCGACGATGAGGCGAATGGTCGGGCTCTGCACTCGGCCGGCCGACAATCCGCGGTTGACCTTGCGCCACAACACCGGTGAGACCTCGTAGCCGAACAACCGGTCGAGGATGCGGCGGGTCTCGGCGGCGTCCACCAATCCGTTGTCGAGATCGCGCGGATTGGCGAAGGCGTGGTCGATGGCCGTCTTGGTGATCTCGTGGAACACCACGCGGTGCACCGGGGTACCGGGCTTGATCGCCGACTTGAGGTTCTCGATGAGGTGCCAGCTGATGGCCTCACCCTCGCGGTCCTCGTCGGTTGCGAGATACAGCGCCGAGGCTTGCTTCACGAGTTGGCGCAATTCCTTGACGACCTTGGCGCCGCGCTCGGTGAGTTCGTACGTGGGCTTGAAGTGATTGTCGACGTCGACGGCCAGACCCTTCGACGGCAAATCGGCCACGTGTCCGACCGATGCGCGGACTTCGTAGTCGGAGCCGAGGAAGGTGCCGATCGTCTTCGCCTTGGCCGGCGATTCGACGATCACGAGGGGTTTACGGGTCGAGGTCATGCTTTTTCAGGGCTACGACATGGCTTGGCTGCTTGTCAAGCACAGTCGCCGAGCCAACTCGTGGAACATGCGCATCGATGCAGGTGAGGCCATGAATCGCCGCACGGTATCGGAAGGATGGTTGTTCGACACCGTGCCCATGCATTCCACCAGGCCGCTACGGTCACCACTGTGCAACGAGGCGATCGATCCCTGGGTTGGGACGAGAGATGGGACGACGTGGCGGCGTCGCTCGACGCGCGCATGGATGCGCGGCCCGGGCGCGTGTCGCGGATCGATCGCGGATGGAGCACGGTGTGGTTCTCACCGCCTTCCGGTGGGACCGCCGCCGGCATCGGAGGCGACGTCGTTCGCGTGCGCAACATCGGCGCCGACGTGGCGGTGGGCGACTGGGTCGTGGTGTCCGCCGACGGTGAACGCGTGGAAACCGTTCTGCCCCGGCGCAGCGCGTTCGTTCGACGCGCGAGCTTCGAGGGTCAACGCGCCGAATCGCACACCATCGCGGCCAACATCGACTTCGTCTTTCTGCTGCATGCGATCGCCTCGCCGCCCAACCAGCGGCGCCTCGAACGCGAGTTGGTGCTCGCGTTCGACAGTGGAGCGCGACCAGTCGTGGTTCTTTCGAAGCGTGACCTGGTCGAAGACACGGCCGAAATCGAACGGCGCTTGGAGTCACTGAAGGCGGTGGCCCCCGACGTCGAGTTCCACGTGGTGAGTTCGTTCACCGGAGAGGGCCTCGATGCCCTGCGGCGACTGGCGGCCGGTTATCGCACCATCGCCCTGCTCGGTGCGAGTGGTGTGGGCAAGAGCACCGTCGTGAACGCGTTGGTGGGTGACACGGTGCAGCGAACCGAAGCGGTGCGCGAAGGCGATCAACGTGGTCGTCACACGACCACCGCCACGTCGTTGGTGGCTCTGCCCGCCGAACCGATCGGTTCGGCCGGATGGCTCATCGACACACCGGGTGTGCGGGCGGTGAGTTTGTGGTCGAGCGGACACGGCATCGAGCGCGCCTTCTCCGACGTGTTCGACCTCACGGATCACTGCCGTTTCCGCGACTGCAAACACGAGGAAGAACCCGGATGCGCGGTGCGCGCGGCAGTTGACGACGGGCGTCTCGACCCACTGCGTCTCGAGAGCATGAAGCGGCTGGTGGCCGAGGAGGCCGCCTTGGAGGAAGAGCAAAAGGCCCGGCTCAAGGCCGAAGATCGACGAGGCTTTCGGCGGCGAAAGACCTGAGCACTACGGTCGGGGCATGGATTTCGCCTTCTCCGATCGCTGTCTCGAGTATCGCGAACGCTTGCTGGCGTTCATGGACGAGTGGATCTATCCCAACGAGGACGTGCATCACCGTCAGGTCGTCGAGTCGGGCGACCCGCACTTCCACGCTCCGATCATGGAGACGTTGAAGGCCGAAGCGAAGAAGCGCGGGCTCTGGAATCTCTTCCAGCCGCACAGCGGATGGTGGGGCGAAGGCTTCAGCAACCTCGACTACGCGCCGCTGGCCGAGATCATGGGCCGGTCTCCGATCGCGTCGGAAGCCTGCAACTGCTCGGCACCCGACACCGGGAACATGGAAGTGCTCACGATGTTCGGCACCGCCGAGCATCAGGAGAAGTGGTTGCGGCCTCTCCTCGACGGCGAGATCCGCAGTGCGTTCGGGATGACCGAGCCCGACGTGGCATCGTCCGACGCAACCAACATCTCGCTGCGCATCGAGCGCGACGGCGATCACTACGTGCTCAACGGGCGCAAGTGGTGGACGTCGAACATCTTCCACAAGAACTGCAAGATCATGATCGTCATGGGCAAGACCAATCCCCAGGCGGCCACGCACCAACAGCAGAGCCAGATCCTCGTTCCGGTCGACACACCAGGTGTCACGGTCGTTCGCGATCTGCGGGTGTTCGGCTACAACGACGTCGAGGGCCATGGCGAAGTTCGCTTCGAGAACGTCCGGGTGCCGGTCAGCAACTTGCTCGCCGGCGAAGGCGATGGCTTCATGATCTCGCAGGCCCGCCTCGGACCCGGTCGCATCCATCACTGCATGCGCACCATCGGCGCCGCCGAGCGCGCGCTCGAACTGATGTGCCAGCGCACGCTGAATCGAACAACTTTCGGCAAGCGCGTGGCCGAGCGCTCGAACATTCAGGACTGGATCGCCGAGGCGCGAATCGACCTCGAGATGATTCGTCTGCTCACCTTGAAGACCGCTTGGCTCATGGACACGGTGGGCAACAAGGGTGCCCGCACCGAGATCGCGGCCATCAAGGTTGCGGCACCCAACTTGGCGCTCAAGATCATCGACCGCGCCATTCAGGCCCACGGCGCCGGCGGTGTGTCGCAGGACTTCCCTCTTGCTGGCATGTACGCCGGTATCCGCACTCTGCGTCTGGCCGACGGCCCCGACGAGGTGCACAAGATGACGATCGCCCGCGCTGAACTGCGCAAGTACGACCCGGCCTTCCGGACCGACGGTGTGAACAACATCGCGCCCGGCGGTGGACGCGGCTAGAGGCGACCCTCGCGCAACATCACGATCACCTCACTGGCTCGTTCGCGAACCTGATCGAGGTCCTTCAACTTGAACGCCGCCCGCACCTGTTGAGCGACGCGCGGATTTCGCCCGAAGCGCGGTTCGTGGCGCGCCATGAAGTCCCAGTACAGCGTGGTGAAGGGGCAGGCGTCGTCACCGACGCGCTTCGTGCGGTCGTAGGAGCAACCCTTGCAGTAGTCGCTCATGCGGTCGATGTAGGCCCCACCCGATGCGTACGGCTTGGTGGCCATGCGGCCTCCATCGGCGAACTGTGACATTCCCATCACGTTGGGCACCATCACCCATTCGGCGCCGTCGACGAAGTTGGCCCACATCCAATCGGTCAGTGCGCGAGGATCGACGCCGGCGATCAGTGCGAGGTTGCCGATCACCATCAGCCGTTGAATGTGGTGGGCGTAGGCGTGTGAATCGACGGCGGCCAGTGCGTGGGACACGCAGTTCATCCGCGTATCGGCCCGACCCGTGAACACCGGAGGAAGCGGTTCGGTCGCTCCGAGTTCGTTGACGTGCGCGTACTCGGGCATCCACGCCCAGTAGAGGCCCCACACGTACTCGCGCCAGCCGATCACCTGGCGAATGAATCCTTCGGCCGAGGCGATGGGCACCTTTCCGTCGTCGTACGCCCGTTGCACCGCGTCGCACACCTCATCGGGCAGAAGCAGTCCGATGTTGAGATACGGCGACAGAAGCGAGTGCGCCACGTGCCAACTCTTGGTGGTCATGGCGTCTTCATGCGGTCCGAACATGGGAAGAACTTCGTTCACGAAGTGATCGAGGCGCCGCAGCGCGCCGGCTCGTGACGTGGCCCACAGACCGGTGGGAGGTTGACCGTGACAGTGGGCCGAGATGTCGGTGATCACCTCGTGATCGACCGCATCGAGGTCGTCCGCCACCGGCGACGGCCATGGGGCCGAACCATCCTTGGGCGGAGGTTCGCGATTGTCGGCGTCGAAGTTCCATTGGCCGCCCACGGGGTCGTCGCCGTCCACGAGATACCCGAGGCGCTTGCGCTGCCAGCGATAGAAGTCCTCCATCTTGAACGACTTCTTGGTGGACATCCACGACGCGAACTCGTCGTAATGGCACAGGAACTGATTGCTCCGAACCACCGAACAGCCAAGTCGACGGACCAGCGCCAGCCCGTCCCAACTGAGCGGTTCGGTGACGACGACGCCGGAGGGCCGGAACTGTTCGACGTGAAGTCGATGGCCGTCGGCGAGAGATGCTGCGCGACGATGGTCGACCTCGAATCCTTCATCGCGCAGCTCGTCGGCGAAGCGCCTCATGGAAGCGATCACGAAGTGCGCGCGCTGGACGTGCCAGTCCTTCGAGGCGAGTTTGGCGTTGCTCTCCACGAGAAGAACACGATGCGTGGCTGGAGAAGCCGATGCCAGAGCACCGATGCGGCGATTGAGCTGATCGCCGAGAACCCACACCGTTTCCACGGTCACAGTGTTGCGGGCGATCGGTGCGATGACCCCACCGGAACGAGCGACTCAGGGCGACTCGACGGTCATCCGCAGGCGCTCACGGAGCGTGACGTCAGGAATCAGTCGGCCAATCAGGGGCACGTCGGTGCGAACGTCGGCCCAGCCGGTCACGTCGACGGTGCCGTCCGTGGTGGTGACTTCGAGACGAACCCGCTGTGCACCGGTGACGGCCCGGGCCGCCGCCGCTGGATCGTCGGAGACGGCGGCCGCACGCGCACCATCGCGCACCACATGGACGAGTCGCACCTGCTCGACGAGTACCTCGACAACTTGCAGACAACCCAGCAGAACGACGAGCACCAGGGGAAGGACGAGAGCCAGTTCGACGGTGGCTTGTGCGCGGTCGCGCGAAGTCACGGCACGCGCGACATCACGTTGTCGATGACTTGATCGAAGAGATCACCGATCTTGCCGGCCCCGCCGCCTCCGGAAGCCCAAGCGACGACGAGGAGGGCGATGAGTGCGGCGGCGAGGATGACCAGCGCGTATTCGGATGTTGCTTGTCCGGAATCTCGGTTCATGGTGGCTTTCAGAAGTTGGAGCGGAGGTCGGCGAGCGTGCCGACGAGAACCGGCACGATCACGATGGCGACGAACGAAGGCAGGATGCAGCTGACGATCGGCAGAGTGAGCCGAACCGGCAGTTCGCGGGCCGAACTCTCGGTGAGTCGCCGTCGAGCAGCACGGGCGTCGTTCGACAATCGTGCGATGCGCTCCTCGATCGGAATACCGAAACGATCGCCATCGCGGAGCACCGAAACGAGGGGCTCGATGTCGGGTCCGGCCATTCGGGCGAGCCAACTCAAGGCTTCCCCCATGCGGGCACCATCGTCGAACTGCCGAACCGCCGCCGCAAAGTGCGACTTGAGGGGGTCGGGGGCCGATCGCGCCGCCAGGCGCAGCAGTTCGGAATTGGAACATCCAGCGCGCAAACCAGCGGCGACGACGTCGATCGTGTCGGGGAGCGCGTGCAGTGCGGCGATCCGAAGTCGACGAGATCGAGACCGTCGACGGTGGCGAATCGACCAGAGCACGATGGCGAGTGCACCGATGATGATCATCATGTGAAGAGCACCAATCGCGTGACCCAACGGCGACCGATCACGTTGAGGAAGACACCGATTGTGACGCAGGCGTAACCGATGGGCGAATTGAGCAGCACGTCGCGCACCGATGGATCGTCTAGGCAGATCCAGACACTGCAGACGATGGGAAGGATGGTGAGGAAGCGGGCGGACGCCAGCGCCGTGCTCGCCTGGCTCCGTCGTTCGTCGCAGGCGTGTCGTCGTTCGCGCAGGGTGGTTTCGAGCGCCTCGATGTGGGCGACCGGATCGCCGCCATGTTCGGCCGCCAACGCGATGACCATCAGTGCGAGGGAACCGTCGGACGCCTCGTCGCCGGAGCGCGTGGCGTGATGGCAGGCCTCGGCCATGGTCGACCCTCCCTCGACAGCGGTCGCGACGTGTCCGAGCGTCGAGGTGGGATGACTCGCCTGCGCCAGGCGTATGGCCGCGGTGAGACTCGATCCACTCGCGAGGTGGTGCCCGAGTGCGCGCACGGCTTCTTCGAGGTTGTGGTCGTGGTCGACACGGAGGTTGCGACAACGGCGACGAGCCCGCCAGGCGAGAGACGATCGGGTGAACGGATTCACGGCGTCGGTGAAGCGTTGAGTTGGTGCACCCGGGTGATCGCCCGTCGACCACCTTCGATCCTTTCGACGTGGACGACGTTGTGAATGGCCGCGCTGATCATCTCGTCGACCGTTGTTCGATCGAGGCCGGGAGTCGCTCGACGCAGGAGGAGTCCGAGACGGGCGAGCGCGTCGGTGGCCGAGTTGGCGTGAATGGTGGCGAGCGAACCGCGGTGACCGGTGTTGAGCGCGTTCACGAGTGTGACGGCCTCGGTGCCGCGAATCTCACCCACCACGATGCGATCGGGACGGAGGCGGAGCGACGTGCGCAGAAGCGCGTCGAGGTCGATTGCGCCACGACCCTCGGCCGTGGCGGGGCGGCACTCGAGTCGGACCACGTGCGGATGTGCCACGACGAGCTCGCTGGTGTCTTCGAGCATCACGATGCGATCGTCGATCGAGGCATCGTCGACGAGTGCGGCGAGGAGCGACGTCTTGCCGGCCCCAGTCGCACCCGAAACGAGAACATTGCGTCGAGCCGAGACGAGATCGCGCACGGCTGCGCGTACGGCCGAATCGTCGCTGAAATCGTCGATGGAGAAGGTGCGTTTGCCGAGTGATCGAAACGCGGCACAGGCACCGTCGACGGCGATGGGAGGAATGACCCCGCACACCCGCGTGCCGTCGGGAAGGCGAGTGTCGACCATCGGATGCAGTCGATCGAGGCGACGACCGGACGCCGCCAGGACGCGTTCGAACATGGCTTCGACATCGCCGGGTTGGAGGCGACCGCAGAAGTCGATGTGGCCTCGTCGTTCGGCCCAGACGTCGGTGCCGTTGTTCACGAGGACATCGGTGACGTGATCGTCGGCGAGCAGATCACGAATGAGCGGAGGAAGCGGCGAGATCACGGTGTTTGGTGACGTGGTCCGACGACGAGCGGTTCGAGGCCGATGCGCAGAACGTCGGGCAGACGTGAGTGGAGGAGACCGGAGTCGACGCGACGAGCGACGTCGTGATCGGTGGGGATGGACGCGAGAACGGACACGCCGAGGACGTTCTCGACGTCGCGATCGTTGAGCACGCGGTGAGGCGGACGCACGATGACGAGTCCGTCGACGTGTTCGAGGCGAGGATCGGCGACGGCACGACGAAGGGCCAGATAGCAGGGCTGCACCACCATGATGTGGAGGTCGCTCTCCTGGTACACGGAATCGGGAAGCGCGACGAGACCCGCATCGATCACTGTGTGATGAGAGCTGGTGTCGTTGCGAAGGGCCGACGTGAACACCGGCCAACTGGCCGACTCGGATTCGGGGAGTGAGCCCGATCCGAACGGGAGGATCGAGAGCTGCTCGGTGACGGGTGCGAGGAGATCGGCCAGCCGCTGACCGGCTGGGTCGATCATCCAGTTGGTGATGCCGTGGGGAGGAGTCCCCACGCCGAGGATGGCCGGTTGATCGCCACCGAGGTCGACCAGGTGAGTGGAGAGGCGACGATCGCGATCGATGACGGCAGTGCTGAGAAGCGCGGCCAGTGCGGTGGACACCACCGAGGCACCGCAGCCCCCTTTGGGCGAAGAAACGACGACGAACACGACGACCTCTCACGGGAGGGACGGAGGGGAAGTCGGTGACCGTGAAGTCGGCGGAGTGTGTGGGGAGACTCCGACGAAGGGGAGACGGTCAGACGAGTTTGAGTTTCTTGGCGGCGTAGGCGGCCAGGCCCACGAGCGCCGCGAACATCACGAGTCGCTTCATGGCGGGCAGGTTAGTGACGATCGGGCAGTACCCTCACGGTCGGAGGTGTCCGAGTACCTGGTGGACTCCGCCGCCTTCAAAGCGGTTGGAACGGGTGAACCCCGTTCGGCGGGTTCGATTCCCGTCCACCTCCGCGAAGCGACGGATCCCGTCCACCTCCGCGAAGCGGAGGCACCGCGGAAGTTTCTTACTTCTGGGCGGCCTCGAACGCAGCAGTCACGAGCGACGAGCCACGGAAGTCTCCGACGAGACCTTCGAGCATGTTGTTCATCACGTACACGACCGTGAGGTTCAAGTCGAGGTCGTTGACAACGGTCGAACCGCCCCAACCACCCCAGAAGCATGCGCGGCGATCGGTCGGCAGGTGGGGCACGGTCTCGTTCGGCAATCCGTAACCGATGCCGAACTTCACCGGCGCCATCAACACCTGGTCGAGTCCATCGGCTTGCACGCGGAAGATGTTGTCGATCGTCTTCGGCGACAAGAACTTCTTGCCCTTCACCACACCTCCGTTGCTGATCGCACTCTGCGACCACGCGAGCGAGCGAGCATTCCCATGTCCGTTGGCGGCGCCGATGTCGGCCTGACGCCACTCGCTCGTCCACGAAGCCTCGGCACCCGGCGCCGGACCGGTGAAGGTCTTCACCACGACCGAGTTCGGATCGAGAGTGCTCATGTCGATGGGCAACGGCGGGGGAGGAATCACGTTCGACACTCGGCCGAACTCGCTCGGGGCCAAACCGATGTGGAAGTCGAGATCGAGTGGCTTGGCAACTTCGTCGCGGAAGAACTCACCCAGTTTCTTGCCGGTTACTCGTCGAATGACTTCACCAACCAGGTGGCCCTGATTCAGCGCGTGGTAGCCCGACTGCGAACCGGGCTCCCACCACGGAGCCTGCGCGGCCAGTTTGGCCGTCGACTTCTCCCAGTCGTACAGATCGTCGACGGTGATGGGCTGTTCCCAGCCCGAAACACCGGAGGTGTGCGACAGCAGGTGGCGCACCAGCACCTTTTCCTTGCCGTTGGCCGCGAACTCGGGCCAATAAGTGGGGACCGGAGCATCGAGGTCGAGTTGACCGCGATCGGCCAGCATGAGCGCGCACAGAGCCATCTGGGTCTTGGTGCTCGACCACACGTTGGTGATCGTGTCCTTCCCCCAAGGAGCCGAGTGCTCGGTGTCGACCCAGCCGCCCCACAGGTCGACCACAATCTCACCGTCGTGAACGACGGCGACCGAGGCGCCGACATCGGCACCCGAATCGATGTTGGCGGACAGGATGTCGCGCAACGCGGAAAAGCGTTGATCGCAGGAACCGTGAATCTCAGCCATGTTCTCCCCCTCTGCTGATGGGGAGACGCTAGCGGGTGAGGGTCAGACCGCGAGAAGGTCGCGCGCGCCGGTGTCGCTCGACGGATGGCGCAGTTTGCTCATGGCCCGCGCCTCGATCTGGCGGATGCGCTCGCGGGTGAGGTTGAAGTGCTCGCCCACTTCCTCGAGAGTGCGGGGCTCGCCGCGGTCGAGACCGAAACGCAACTTCAGGATCTCGCGCTCGCGCTCGTCGAGCGGCGCGAGGAGACGCTGAATCTCTTCCGGCAGCAGCGCGGTGGCCGCCATCTCGAACGGACTCTCGGCCGAGCGATCTTCGACCACGTCGCCGAGTTCGGCGTCGCCGTCCTCGCGCAGCGGTTCGCTCAGCGACAAGGGCTCAGCGGCGAAACGCAACGCCTCGGTGACCTTGTCTTCGGGCATCTCGACCTCTTCGGCCAGTTCGCGCAGCGTGGGCTGGCGGCCGAACTTGAGCTCGAGGCGCGAACGCGCCTTCTGCAGGCGCGCGAGTGTGTCGCCGGCATGGACTGGCAGACGGATGGTGCGACCGGTGTTGGCGATGCCGCGGGTGATGGCCTGGCGGATCCACCACGTGGCGTACGTGGAGAACTTGAAGCCCTTGCGCCAGTCGAACTTCTCGACGGCGTGCATGAGGCCGAGGTTGCCCTCTTGGATGAGGTCGAGGAGAGGCAGACCCGACGCCTGATACTTCTTGGCGATCGACACCACGAGGCGCAGGTTCGACTGAACGAATTGACGCTCGGCGGTTTCGCCGTCGCGGACGAGGTTGCGCAGTTCGCGCTTCTTGGCCGGGGTGAGGCTCTTCGGATCGGCTGACGCCATGGCGGCCTGAGCGGTCTTGCCCGCTTCGATCTGCTTGGCGAGACGGACTTCGTCGTCCTTCGTCAGAAGTGTGTACTGACCGATGTCGGACAGATACAGACGAACGAGATCTTCTTCGTCACGCTCAACGCGATCCTTGGCCACCTGTCACCCTCGATTCATCACAGGATGTTGCTCACTCGACCGTTCTCGGAAGAGAACGCATCACCTTTCAGTGGTTTGCCACTCCGCCTTCCGGTGATGGGCGGAACACTACCGACCGACCGTGCAACAACAACCTCCCGACACCCGCAGTTGCATGGAGATCGGTATCGTTGGAGCACCGAGCCAAGGAGATGAGCGATGTCGAATCCCCTGCTAAATGAAAATCGTCTGCAGAAGGCGGCCGAGGCCGATTCCGGCTGGGCCGCGCCAGCGCCCGAATCCCGTCGTCCGATCGACGACGGCCCGGTCAGTCCGTGGAATCCCGCCACCACGGCGATGACTCTGGGTGGCACCGTGTCGGCCACGGCCGTGCTTTTCGTGCTCCTTCTCGCCGGTGCCGGATTCGGATGGGCTGCGGTCGAAGCGCCGCAAGGTGAGGTCACCGAGTTCCCCGCTCTGGCGATTGGTGGTGTTCTCGTCGGCTTGGTGTGTGCGATCGTGCTCGCGTTCAAGCCCAACTGGGCGCGTGTTCTCGGACCGGTGTATGCGGTCGCGCAGGGTTTCTTCGTCGGCGCGATCTCACGTGCCTACGAGACCTACTACGACGGGATCGTCGTGCAGGCGGCCGGTGCCACGGTCGCCGTCTTCGCGGTGATGCTGGCTCTGTACGGCCTGCGCATCATCAAGGTCACCGACCGCTTCCGTCGCATCGTGATTGGCGCGACGCTCGGCCTGATGGTGTTCTACGGAGTGTCGCTTCTGCTGTCGCTGTTCGGCGCTCAGCCCTCGTTCATTTCGTCGGCGAGTGCTTTCGGCATCGGATTCAGCGTGGTCGTGGCGGTCCTGGCCGCCATGAACCTGGCACTCGACTTCGACTTCATCGAACGCGGCGTGGCCGAGAAGTATCCGCGCTCGGTCGAGTGGTTTGCGGCCTTCGGTCTCCTGGTCACCGTCGTGTGGCTCTACCTCGAGATCCTGCGCCTGCTCGCCAAGCTCCGCGACCGGTGACCGTCGACGCCCGCCAGCGGCGGGTGATCATCGTTCTCGTCACGGCACTCGTGTGCCTGTGGGGTGCCCGCTTCGGACAGAACCTGGCCCACGACTCGTGGAGTCATCTCACCCGGATGTGCTTCTGGGCCGGCACGCAGATCGTCTTCTATCTCGTCGTTCCTCTCGTCGTCACGCAACTCGCGGGCGGACACCGTCACGACATCGGCTGGCGTGTTCGGGGCACCTCCCAAAATGCGCGGACGTACCTCGCTCTGTTCGCGATCGGCGCACCGTTCGTGGTCGCGGCGAGTTGGTTCACCGAGTTCCAGAATCGGTATCCGCTCTTCGACGTCGTTCCCGGCCAGACCGGCGTGTGGGGCGACCTCGCCGTGTGGTGGGTGTTCTACGCCCTGCAGTTCGTGGCCGTCGAGACGTTCTTTCGTGGTTTCCTCGTGCTCGGACTGGCGGAGGTGCTCGGCTCGACGGCGGTGCTGGTGGCCACCGTGCCGTACCTCATGATCCATTTCGTGAAACCGCCGCTGGAAGCCGCGGCATCGATCGTGGGTGGAATCGTCATGGGCGCGCTCGCTCTGCGCTCGCGCAGCATCTGGTGGGGCGTCGCCCTTCACGTGGCCATTGCTGCTCTGATGGACGTGATGTCGCTCGGGCACAAGGGTTTTCTGTGGTGAAGGTCGGAGACTTCGCCGATCGAAACGAGGTCGTCGGTGCCGCACTGGGCGGTGCACTGCTCGGGGCGGTGGCCGGACGTGCTCTGCGCTCGACCGCGCTCGGGGCACTCATCGGTTTTCTGCACGGCCTGGTCGCCGGACGCCGCCACATCTACGACTGGTCGAGGCGAAGGGGACGAGCGGCGTTCGTGCTCGATCACACCTGGGCTCTGCCCACCACCGCGGCCGGTCTCGTGGCGCTCGGCGTCACGTGGATGCGCGAGCGGACTTCCGGGGTTTCGGCCGGTTACGAACCCACCTTGTCGGAGCGTCAGAACCGAATGGTGCATCGCGACGGACTCGTGTTGCGTCGCGGTTTCGCGGTCACCATCGGCACGGTGATCAACGGCGCGGCCGGACGTGACGGGGTGCTCACCGAACGGAGACGAAAGCTCGTGACCGATCACGAAGATGTTCACGTCTGGCAACAGCGCATGTTCGGACCCTTGTACCCCGTCGCCTACATCTCGTGGTTCGTCGGGGGATTGTTGGTGTCTCTCGTTCGTCGCGCCACGTCGCGCCATGACGGCGATCTGTCCATCGAGATCGACCGCTTCGGCTATTACCGCAATCCGTTCGAATGGCATGCATACACATGCGATGGCAACTGGCCGCCCCACGGTGTCGATCCGGAGACGGTGTGGAGTGATCGGTTCCCGACGTCGCAGTGGATCCCGCGGGCGTTCAGAGAGTCCGCAGGAATCCCAGCAGAGCGGCGTTGAACTCGGCGGGTGCTTCCTGCTGCGTCCAGTGCCCGGCACCCGGGATCATCGCCTTGCCCTTGTAGTTGGGCAGGAGGCCGTTGCTCGCGTCCACCATCTCGGGCCGCGCTGCGATCACGCCGTCTTTTTCGCCGCCGATGAAGAACGCCGGCATCGTCATCACACTGACGGCGATGTCCTTCATGATCTCGTAGTTCGCGTCGAGGTTGCGGTACCACGACACCGGCCCGAAGAATCCGCTGTTCGTGTACTGCTTCACGTAGGTGTCGAGATCGTCGGCGGTGAGCCAGAACGGAAGGTGCTCGGGCACGTCGGTGAACATGTCGAGGAACCCGGTTCCTTCCATGGGCGGGAACTCCGACGGAACTCCCTTGTACATCTCTCCTGATGCTCCCCACAGAATCGTGTGCATCGATCGGCGAACGTCGGCGTCGAGTTCGCGCTCGGCGGGGCCGACGGGTTGGAAGTAGAGGATGTAGAAGAAGCGGTCGCCCCACATGGCCTTGAAGAGATCGGTGGGTTTGGCCGGCCACGGCGTGAACGGAACGCTCACGCCCACGACCGCGTTCACACGCGACGGGTGGAGACGAGCGGCGTCCCACACCACGAGTGCGCCCCAGTCGTGACCCACGAACGTGGCGGTCTCGTGTCCGTAGTGGTCGAGCAGGGCCACGATGTCGCCGGTGAGTTGGCGGATGCCGTAGGCCTCCACGTCACGGGGAGCCGATGAGAACGCGTAACCGCGTTGATCGGGGGCGATCACGTGGTAACCGGCCTCGGCGAGGAACGGCACCTGGTGACGCCACGAGTGGGCCGACTCGGGAAAACCGTGGCACAGAACCACGCAGGGGGCCGACGGATCGCCGGCTTCGGTGACCTGGAGATCGACTCCGTTGACGGACACGGTGACTTGGCGAGTGTTCACCCCGCCAGTCTGCTCGTCAGGACGGGAGCCGACGAATCAAGGGGTTGGACTCGAGGGCCTCGTCGGGGATCGGTCGACCCGTGACCTCGCACGTCCAGTACGCACCCGATTCGAGCCGCGTCATCGCCGCCTCGACATCGGCGAGATCGCGCTCGATGTCATCGATCGACGGTTCGTCGGGGCGGGTGTTGTCGGCCACGAGCCCAATGTAGTGGCCGAGGGCTCGTCGAGGTGGTGGGAGGTAGCGTCGTTCCTCATGTCAGACACCTTCCCGCCCTTCGATGGATCAGCCCCCAAGCAGCAGAAGTTCCGGGCCTACCCGCCCATGGGAATCGATCCGACCAAGCGTTACACCGCCACCATGGACACGTCGATGGGCACCTTGGTCATCGCGCTCGATGCGGTCAAGGCACCCAAGACCGTCAACAGCTTCGTTTTCCTCGCGTTGAACCATTACTACGACGGCATCATCTTCCACCGCATCATCAAGGGCTTCGTCTGCCAGGGCGGCGACCCCACCGGCAGCGGTCGTGGTGGTCCCGGCTATCAGTACGAAGACGAACTGCCCAAGGCCGGTCAGTACGAAATCGGTTCGCTGGCCATGGCCAACGCGGGTCCGAACACCAACGGCTCGCAGTTCTTCCTCATCAGCGGTTCCGATGGCGTGCGTCTGCCACCGCTCTATTCGCTGTTCGGCAAGGTCGTGAAGGGACTCGACGTCGTGGAAGCGATGCAGAACGTCCCCACCGGCCCGGGCGATCGTCCGCGTACCGATGTCGTCATCAACTCGGTCACGATCAGCGTCGCCGACTAGCCGACCGCGTTCTCTCTCGCTTCCCGAGGCGCGACGCATCGCCCTCGCAGCGCAGGGGCTCGATCGCGCGCGTCCCGCCGGCCGAGTCGATCGTCGGCATCTGCGCACCGCGGTCGACGCGATGGGCGTCATCCAGATCGATTCGGTCAACGTTCTGGTTCGCAGCCAGGAACTGCCGGTCTTTTCTCGTCTCGGTGCCCATCGTCGCGATCTGATCCCGTCGGCGACGGCGCAGGGCGAACTGTTCGAATACTGGGCCCATGAAGCGGCCCACGTTCCGACGCGCGATCATCGCCTGTGGCGCTGGAAGATGGAACGCAGCCAACACGGTCCGTGGCAGTCGGCGCGCAGTCTTCTGAAACGTCGTCCATCGTTCGTCGACGAGGTGCTCCAGCGCGTCGCACGAGACGGAGCGATCACAGCGTCTGATCTGCAGGAGCGCCGTGGGCCGAAGGGTTCGTGGTGGGACTGGGACGACGGCAAGATCGCCCTCGAGTATCTGTTCATGTGCGGTCGACTCACCGCCACTCGTCGTGCTCGTGATTTCGCGCGCGTGTACGACCTGCCCGAGAGGATCATCCCGGCCGAACATCTGCGGTCCCGCACACCTTCGGTCGTCGATGCGCAACGCGAACTCGTCGAGAAGGCGACGCGTGCCCTCGGTGTCGGGACGGTGTACGACATCGCCGATTACTTCCGTCTCGACACCAAGGACGTGAAGCCGCGCATCGCCGAATTGGTGGAGGCCGAACGTGTGGTACCGGTATCGGTGGATGGATGGCGCGACTCCGCGTACCTGCACGTCGATGCTCGTCGTCCCCGTCGCGTCGACGCCCGGGCCCTGGTGTCGATGTTCGATCCGGTCGTCTGGAATCGAAAGCGGGCCGAACGCCTCTTCGACTTCCACTACCGCATCGAGATCTACACGCCCGCTCCGAAGCGTCGTTTCGGTTACTACGTCCTGCCCTTCGTTCTCGGTGACACCCTGGTGGGCCGCGTCGATCTGAAGGCCGATCGTGCGGCTGGTTCACTCCTCGTGCACGGGGCCTTCGGTGAGCCCGGTGTCGACAAGGGTGCGGTGGTTGATGCTCTGAGCGACGAACTGACCGACATGGCCGCGTGGCTCGAACTCGACGACGTGGTGGTGGGCCGACGTGGCGACCTGGCCCTCGCGCTTCGTCGGTCGATCGGCTCGCGTCGTTAGCCTGACCGCATGTCTCGGCCCCTCATCGCGATCGCCGGCCGAGTCGCGGCCGCTGGACGCGTGTCGCGGAGCGCCATCTCGTTCGCCGGTCGCGTGTATCTCGATGCCGTTCTTCGCGCCGGCGGTGAGCCGATCACGCTCAGCCCGCGCGAACTGCGCCACGATGACGCCGTCGAGCTTCTCGATCGCTTCCACGGTCTCGTTCTCATGGGCGGGGCCGACGTCGACCCGCACCTCTACGGTCAGCAGCGGCAGCCGCACGTTTACGGGGTGAATCCCGAACAGGATCATTTCGAGATGGCGCTCGTACGGGCCGCCTTGGCGGCCAAGATGCCCACCCTCGCCGTCTGTCGAGGTATTCAACTCGTCAACGTGGCACTGGGTGGCTCACTCATTCAGCACATCGGCGAGACGTCGGTGCAACACGCACCCACAAAGTTTCCGGCCGGCCAGGACTTCGTGCTCCACGACGTGACGATCGTGAAGGGCTCCAAGTTGGCCGCGGCCATGGGTACGACCAAGGCCCGCGTCGCATCGTTCCACCACCAGGGTCTCGACGAGATCGCCAAGGGCCTGAAGGTCACCGCTTCCTCAGCCGACGGTCTCGTCGAAGGTCTCGAACACACCGGAACTGGTCAATGGCTTCTCGGTGTTCAGTGGCATCCGGAAGACACCGCATCCACCGACCCGGCGCAGCAGTCGTTGTACGACGAACTCGTCAAGCGTTCGTCGCGTCGCGTCTGATCGATTTCGCCGATTCAGACGTCTTGTTGGAAGGCCGCTGGAACCTGACGACTGGGTGAGTCGGGTCCGAGCGCCCACCGCATCGCCCGGGCGAGAACGTCGCCGGCCGGCCGCACGATCGCCCGCTCGCTCACGGGGAACCAGGGCAGTCGGAGCGGAACGCGAGCCCACAATGGGAGAAGGCTCACGGCAGCGGCGGCGATCACGCCGTACACCGGGCGCGCGATCATCGGGAGCGGAGGAGTCACGAGCAGATAACGCGCGGCCTCGCGCGCCTCTCGCGAGCTCTTCAATTCGGGGCGATACGCGGCGAGTTGGCGCTTGAGCTGCAACGTCGACGTGGGAGGATCGATCACACCGAGTCGATCGGCGATCACGGCCATGTCGGCCACGTAGCGATCGGCATCGGAAGCCGAGAGCGTGGTCTCTCCGAATCGGCGGTGCGACTGCAAGAACGAGTCGACTTCGGCCAAATGAACCCACTTCAGGAGATGCGGGTCGTTCGCGCTGTAGCGACGGCCGTCGCTCGCCGTCCCAACTACGCGAGTGTGCACGCGCTTCACCATCTCGATGGCCTTGGTGGCTTCGGCTTCCGGACCGAACGTCGTGGCGGCGAGGAAGTCGGCGGTGCGCTGCAGGCGGCCCCACGGGTCGTGTCGGTAGTCGCTGTGTTGCGCGACGCCGGCCATGGCGAGCGGATGGAGGGATTGGAAGAGCAGAGCGCGCAGGCCGCCGATGAACATCGCGGTGTCGGAGTGAACCGTGCGAATCGGGCGGCTCTCGTCGAACCACCGCGGACCGGGCGCCGTGAACAGCTCGCCCGCCCGCTGCTCGGCGTTGGCCCCCACCACTCGTGATCGGACGGCATCGGCCAGGACCGAGCGAACGGGTTCGATCGGCGAAGGTCGATGAGCCTTGGAGTTCACGTCGCCCATCGTTCCACCTCCCGCGGTGGACTGCTCTGTTCGGGTCAGTACGCTCGTCACATGTCGGATGGTGAGAAGACCGGCGGAGTCGAGTTCGATCCGAACTCCTCGAAGATGCCGCGCTGGATCTGGAAGGCGGTCATCGTCTTCTGGCTCGGTTTCCTGGCCACGATCGTCGTTCGATACGCGTACGACCGGTTGTTCTCGCTGCTCATCTTGCTGCTGGTGTCGCTGTTCCTCGCGCTGGCGATCGAACCAGGTGTGGCTCGACTGGCCCGCCGAGGTTGGCCCCGTGGACGATCGACCTTGATCATCCTTCTCGGAGTCGTCGCGGCGGTCCTCATCTTCGTGGTGGCGATCGGAACCCTGGTCGGCACGCAGGTCGCCGACTTGTTGCAGAACTCCGAGCGCTACGTGAATCGGACGGTCAACTTCCTGAACGACACGTTCGGCGCCAACATCGACGCGGGCGCCGTCAACGACAGTATCCAGGACCCCGACGGAGCCGTTCAGGAATTCATCCGCAATCGCCAGGACGATGCGTTGCAGCTCTCGGTCACCGCCCTGGGTCTTCTTCTGCAGGGTTTCTCGGTGATGCTGTTCACCTTCTACTTGGTGGCCGATGGCCCGCGTATGAGGCGCGCGATCTGCGGCCGCCTCCCGGCGGCACGGCAGCAGCGAGTTCTCGACACTTGGGATCTCGCGATCGACAAGACCGGCGGCTATCTGTATTCGCGGGCGTTGCTCGCCGGAGCCTCGGCTCTCGTGCACTGGATCGCGTTCCAGTCGATCGGTACAGCGGCACCGGTCGCCCTGGCGATCTGGGTCGGCCTGATCTCGCAGTTCATTCCCGTGATCGGCACGTACGTCGCCGGCGTACTGCCGATTCTTCTCACGTTCATCGATTCGCCGATCAAGGCGTTGGCTGTCGTGCTCGTGATCATCCTGTATCAGCAGTTGGAGAACTTCCTGATCGCTCCGCGGATCACCGCGCGAACCATGGAGATTCATCCGGCCGTCTCGTTCGGTTCGGCCATAGCGGGCGCCGCGTTGCTCGGACCAGTCGGTGCCGTCCTGGCATTGCCGGTGGCCGCGATGGCGGTGGCACTGGCGTCCGCGTCGGGTGAGCGGCACGAGTTGATCGACAACCCCCTCATTCGAGTACCCGAGAAGAAAGCGAAGCGTCGCGAGCGCAACTCCGAACATTCGACGGGTGAGCGTCGCCGCTTCCGGCGCGGCCGCAACGCATGACGCGGAGTCCGGTCGATCCGCTGTCCGCGTACGAGCCGATCGCCGCCTCGTTTCGCAGCGGTCGACTCGAATCGGTTCATCACGCCGCCGTGGTCGCTCTCGACTCCGACGGTCGCATTTCGTTCGCCGCGGGCGATCCCGATCTCGAGATCTACCCGCGTTCGTCGATGAAGCCGTTGCAGGCCAACGCCATGCTCGCCGCCGGACTCGACCTGCCCGACGACCTGCTCGCGTTGGTGTGCTCGAGCCACGACGGGCTACCGCAACATCTCGACGGGGTTCGTCGCATCCTTGCCTCCGTGGGTCTCGACGAGTCCGCTCTCCGCAACACACCTGATCTGCCGCTCGACGATCACGAGGCTCACGGCGTTCTGCGTCGCGGCGGTTCCGAGTCGTCGCTCCAGCAGAACTGCTCGGGCAAGCACGCGGGAATGCTGGCCACCTGTGTGTCGTCGGGGTGGGCGCATGATTCGTCGTACCTCGGTGAAGATCATCCGCTGCAGCGCTCGATCACCGACTCGCTGCCGGCGTTGACCGCCGGTCGGGTCGCGGCCATCGGAGTCGATGGCTGCGGAGCACCGGCGCACGTCATCAGCCTTCTGGGTTTGGCCCACTCGTTCCGCAACCTGGCCACGGGTGAGGCGGGTGAGCATGGTCGGCGCGTTCATCGCGCCATGACGTCCCATCCTGAGATGGTGGGGGGACCGAGGCGCGACGTGACGCTCGTGATGAAGGGCGTGCCCGGACTGATGGGGAAGGACGGCGCGGAAGGCGTGTTCGCGGTGGCGTTGCCCGACGGGCGAGCGGTGGCCATGAAGGTGGCCGACGGCGCCAACCGTGCCCGCCCGCCGATCATGCGCGGCGCCCTCACGTTGCTCGGTATCGACACGTCGTCGGTCGACCCGAGTGCGTTCACATCGACGATCCTCGGCCATGGACGGCGGGTGGGTGAAGTGCGTATCGTCGGGTCTCTGGCGGCCGCAGTCGGAAGCCGGGACTGATCTCCGATGGCTGGCATCCCCTTCGTTCCTCCGATCGACTCGCTGGAGTACGGAACCGTCGCGTCGGTGAGTCCGCTCATTCGCCGAGTCGTCGCCCGCAATCCATCGCGTTTCACGTTCACTGGCACCGGCACCTACTTGGTGGGCGCCGGCCGCGACATCGCGATCATCGATCCGGGCCCCGATCTTCCCGAGCATCGCCGGGCTCTCGAGCAGGCGGTGCGAGACCACGACGTGCGCGCGATCGTCATCACGCACTGCCACACCGATCACGTCGGCCTGGCGGCGTGGGCCCGCGAGTTGACGGGAGCCCCGACGGTGTCGTGGAAGCCGCACGGCGACGTCGGGATCCTCGACAACGACGCCGACATGAAGGTTATGGAGTCACTGGCGCCGCCGCCCAAGACCGCCGAGCAGATCGAAGAAGAGCGCGAGATCGCCCGCAAAGCCGGCCTCGATCCCGACGACATGGAGATGCGCGAATCGGTCGACACCGATTTCGTGCCCGACATCAGTGTCGATGACGGTGACGTCGCCGTGGCTGGCGACGGTTGGACCCTTCGAGCAGTTCATACTCCTGGGCACACCTCGAATCACATGTGCGTGGCCCTCGACGAGGAAGAGGCCTTGTTCACGGGTGATCACATCATGGGTTGGAGCACCACGATCGTCTCGCCGCCCGACGGCCACATGCGCGATTACCTCACCTCGCTCGCCAAGGTTCAGAGCCGCGGTGATCGAGTGCTGTGGCCCACCCATGGTGCGCCCGTCACCGATCCGGCCCCGTTCCTCTCCGCGTACTACGACCATCGCCTCGCTCGGGAGGCTCAGGTTCTGGCTTGCGTCGCCGACGGCGTCGACACCGTCGCTCCGATGGTGCGGCGGATGTACGCCGCGGTGGCCCCCGAATTGCACATTCCGGCCGCGCGCAGTGTTCTCGCCCACCTCACGCAGTTGACCGAAGAGGGTCGTCTCGTCGTGGTCGACGATGACGGCCCGGCGCGCTTGTCGAGCACCTACCGCTTGCCCTGACGCTCACCACGGGCGTTCGACTTCTCGCTACCATCGCATCGATGGATGTGTTGCGCACTCCCGAGTCGGCATTCGCCGGTCTTCCCGATTGGCCGTACGAGCAGGTGTACACCGACGTCACGGCTCACGACGGAACCACGTTGCGCGTGCATCACGTCGACGTGGGACCGAACGATGCCAGCGAGACCATCTTGTGCATGCACGGTGAGCCCACCTGGGCGTTTCTGTACCGCACCATGATTCCGGTGTTCGTATCGGCCGGGCACCGCGTGATCGCTCCCGATCTGGTCGGCTTCGGGCGCAGTGACAAGCCCGCCAAGATGACCGATCACACCTACGAGCGGCACGTCGACTGGATGAGTCAGTGGCTTCTTGCCAACAATCTGCACAACCTCACGCTCGTGTGTCAGGACTGGGGTGGCTTGATCGGTCTGCGCGTCGCGATGGCCTTACCGCAGCGGTTCGCGCGCATCGTCGTGGCCAACACCGGTTTGCCCACCGGCGATCCCGAGCCGAACGAAGCGTTCTTGAAGTGGCGCGAATTCAGCCAGAAGGTCGACCCCTTCCCGACGTCGGCCATCATCCAGGGTGGGTGCGCCAGCAAACCACTGGCTCCCGAAGTGCTGGCCGCGTATGACGCGCCGTTCCCGTCGGAGGAGTACAAGGCCGGTCCGAAGATCATGCCGTCACTGGTGCCGGCGTCGTTGAACGATCCGTCGAGCAAACCCAATCGTGATGCCTGGGAGGTTCTGCGCTCGTGGACCAAGCCGTTGGTCACGATGTTCGGTGACAGCGATCCGGTCACGCGCAACGGTGAATGGATCTTCCGCAAGAGCGTGCCCGGAGCCGCCGGGATGCCGCACCGAACGATCGAAGGGGGCGGGCACTTCCTGCAGGAAGACCGCGGACCCGAGTTCGCGTCGGCGGTCAACGCGTTCGTCGCCAAGACCCACTAGGCGTTGCGTTCGTGTTTCGTGAGCCGTCGCAACTGCGACGCGACGTACGGACGAATCCGCCGCATACCGCCTCGCTCGGCGAAGGCGATTTCCAGTCGTCGCAGCGCGGCGATCACGGCTGATCGGTTGGGCTCCCAGCCACGACGCTCGCACTCGTCGATCCACTCGGCCGGAGTGATGTGTCCGCGTTGACCATTGCATCGCCGACAGGCGGCGACTTCGTTCTCGATGATGCTCGGGCCACCTTTGATGCGCGGTACGAGATGTTCGGTGGTGGCTTCCACCAGTCCGACGTCGATCGGTCGACGACACCAGATGCATTCGGCTCCGTCGCGGGCGAGAATCTCAGCCATTCGGGCCCGCCGCCCCAACTCACGCCGCTCGGGCGTGCGCCAACTCGAATCGGACCGCCGTGACGTCACGGATTCATCTCACCAGAATCGAGTCGATCCGTGCGATTCGGCCCGCTGATTGGCGACAATGAGAAGCGTGACTCGAGGACGCTTCGCTCCTTCGCCCACCGGTGTGCTGCACGTCGGCAATCTGCGGACCGCGATCCTCGCCTACGTCGGTGCGGTGGCCACTGGCGGTGACTTCGTGGTTCGGATCGAGGATCTCGATCGTGCGAACAGCTCGTTCGATCACGAGCGATCACAGGTTCGTGATTTACGCGCTCTCGACCTGGAGTTCGACACGGCGGTCGTTCGTCAGAGCGATCGATTCGGGGTGTACGACGAGGTCATCGCCGACCTGACCGACCGCGGGCTCACGTACGAGTGCTTCTGCTCGCGACGTGAGATTCGCGAGGCCGCCAGCGCTCCGCACGGTGCACTTCCCGACGGTGCGTACCCGGGAACGTGTCGCGATCTGAGCAGCGACGAGAAGCGTGAACGTGCTCGGGCGGGACGGTCACCGGCCGTTCGGCTGCGCACCGACGGCGAAGAGTACGAGTTGATCGATTCGATCCGCGGCCCGTATCGAGGGACCGTCGACGATGTTGTGCTCCGCCGGAACGACGGCGTCCCGGCGTACAACCTGGCCGTGGTGGTGGACGACGCCTGGCAGGGAGTGACACAGGTGGTCCGCGGTGACGATTTGCTGCCGTCGACCCCGCGACAGATTCATCTGCAGCGACTGCTCGCGTACCCCACTCCCGAGTACGCGCATGTTCCACTCGTTCTCGGTGCCGACGGCGAGCGATTGGCCAAGCGACACGGAGCGGTGACCCTGGACGACCTCGCCGCGATTGGTGAGTCGGTCGACGCCGTGCGTGACGAAATGCTGGCGAGCCTCGGCCTGCCGGCCGGCTCGCTGACCGAGGCGGCTCGAGGCTTCGACTGGTCGCGGATCGTCAAGAGCCCATGGACGATCCCGGCGCGCTGGCAGACTCGAGGGTGATGAGCCTCGACGACTTGCAGCGCGTCCTCGCGTACGACGATGCGATCGACCCGACCGACGACCTGCGGATCGTCGGCCCCGAGTTGTTGGTCCTGCCCTTCTGGACGCCGGCCATGTGTTCGGCGGTGATTCGGGCCGCCGAAGCGGTGGGCGGGTTCAGCCCGCAACCGGACGACCCGGTTCCCGGTCACGAGGTGAGCCTGGCCGCGATCAGTCCGGCTCTGTTCGAAGCGGTGCAGAACGACCTCGGCGTTCGCATCTGGCCGATCCTGCGGCGCGAGTGGGCGCTCATCGACTACCACGGGCTGCGGGACGTCTTCGTCATCAAGTATTCGAGCGACTCCCAGACCGAACTGCGGATCCACCACGATGTCGCCCAGGTGTCGGCCTCGGTGAAGCTGAACGACGGATACGAGGGTGCCGAGCTCGATTTCCCGCGCCAGCAGTTCACCAACCGCGACGTGCCCATCGGGTCGCTCCTCGTCTGGCCGTCTTTGGTCACCCATCCGCATCAGACGCTTCCGCTTCGATCGGGAGTGAAGTACGCGCTCACGATCTGGTTCGAGTTGCCCGAGCAGTACAACTGACACGAACACGAGCAACACCGGCACGAGTGACACGGGTATCCGCCAACTGAGCGGCGCACCTCACTACTTTCGTCGTCATCGTGCGAAGCGTGGCGGTGACTCGATCGATCGGCTGGCTCACGCTTCCTTTGTCGCTCGTCGCTCCGCTGATCGCGTCGTCGTGTTCGACCGCCACGGGTACCGCGGCGGACGCCGCCACGCGACCGGCCGCCACCATCGAGTTGCCACCGCTCGTGCAGCAACCGACCACGGTGGCTCCTGCCACCACGGCCGCTCCATCCACGACCGTGCCGATTCCCCAGGTGGTCACCGTCCCGGTGGCGGCTCCCGTCGAACTCATCCAGCCCATCGGTCGGCAGTCGGGTGCGGGTGCGGCGGCGGTCCAGCAACGTCTCCTCGACCTCGGGTTCTGGCTTCAGGCCGTGAACGGTGACTTCGGCGTCACCACACGCCAGGCCCTTCAGGCCTTCCAGAAGTACAACGGGCTCGAACCGACCGAGTCGGTGGATGTCGCGACGGCCGATGCGTTGAACGCGGCCACCGTTCGTGCGCACGGTCTGTCCACCGCGGGAACCCTCGTGGAAGTCGACAAGACCCGCCAGCTCATGTTCTTGGTGCAGGACGGGGTCACCGTCTGGACGTTCAACATCTCCACCGGCAGCGGTGTCCCGTACGTGTCGCGCGACAAGAACGAATGGGGCAAGTGGGTGCGGGGCGACTCGCAGACTCCGGAGGGCATCTTCCGGATCGATCGCGAATACACGAAGGGTTGGCGCGAGGGCGACCTGGGCGAGATCTATCGGCCCAAATACTTCAACGGCGGAATCGCCCTGCACGGCGCCTACAAGATCCCGCCGTATCCCGCCTCGCACGGATGTGTGCGTCTGTCGACCCCGGCCATGGACTTCTTGTGGTCGTCGGGGCTCGTGCCTCGGGGCACCATGGTCTGGGTCCATTCACAGGCCTAGACCGTCTGTGGCACTCTGTTCGGGTGCTTCCGGTGATCGGCGCCCTGAGACCGTGGTCCGATCCGGGTGCCGTCGCCATGCGGCGATTGCCGCAGCGGCCCACACTGTCGACGTTCCCCGACGCTGATTCGGTTCGTCTCGGGCGTGAGCACAGCCCGTGGTGGCGGAGTCTCGACGGAACCTGGGATCTCAAGCTCTGGAAACACCCCGATGCCGTTCCGCCGTCGGCCATCGCGGGCTCGGGCAGCGGTTGGCGTCGCGTGGCCGTGCCGGGCAACTGGACGGTGCAGGGATTCGACGACCTGCCGCACTACACGAACGTCGACATGCCGTGGCCCTTGCGGCCGCCGAACCTTCCCGACCGCCTGACGACCGGCGTGTACCGACGCTCGTTCACCGTCCCGGCCAATTGGCGTCGGCGTCGGATCGTGTTGCACGTGGGCGGGGCCGAGAGCGTGCACGCGGTGTACGTGAACGGCGAGTTCGCGGGCTACGGCACCGATAGTCGGTTGCCGAGCGAGTACGACATCTCCGATCACGTCACTTCCGGGCGCAACGACGTGGCCATCGTCGTGATCCGCTACAGCGCGCAGTCGTACGTGGAGGATCAGGACCAGTGGTGGATGGCCGGCCTGCATCGCGAGGTGTTCGTCGAGGCTCGACCCGTGGTTCATGTCGCGCGATTGCGGACCGTCGCCGATTGGGACGGTGAGAAGGGCTTGATCACGGTCGATGCCCACGTCGAGCCGGGCGCCGGCGATCTCGACAAGGGTTGGTCGATTCGAACCTGGGTCGAAACACTCGAGGGCGTTCGGAAGGGACGAATTCTGGAAGCCCGAGTGGCCGCGGCACACCGCGTCCCGTACGTGTTCACCGGTCATCACGCCTCCGTCACTTCGGAGATTCGCGGTGTCCGACCTTGGTCGGCCGAGTTCCCCGAGCGCTACCGCGTCGTCGTCGAGTTGCAGTCGCCCGACGGCGAAGTGGTGGAAGCGGTCGGTCAGATCGTCGGCTTCCGACGGGTGGAGATCCTCGACGGCCTGCTGTCGGTGAACGGGTCTCCGATCACGGTGATGGGTGTGAATCGACACGATCACGATCCTGATCGTGGCAAGGCGGTCACGGTCGAGGGCATGCGCGCCGATCTGCTCACGATGAAGCGGCACAACATCAACGCGGTGCGAACGTCGCACTATCCGAACGATCATCGCTTCTACGACTTGTGCGACGAACTCGGCTTGTACGTGGTGGACGAAGCGAATGTCGAGAGCCACGCGTTCAACACATCGCTGTGTCATGACGCTTCGTATCGCTCGACCTGGCTCGAACGAGTCGGTCGCATGGTCGAACGAGACCGGAATCACGCCAGCATCATCATGTGGAGTCTGGGCAACGAGTCCGGATACGGAGAGCACCACGATGCGAGCGCGGCCCTCGTCCGCCGTCTCGACCCGACTCGTCCGCTGCACTACGAGGGCGCCGTGTTCCACGCCGGATGGACCGATGGCGGGCGCAACGTCACGGACGTGGTGTGTCCCATGTACGCGCCGCCGGCCGCCATCGAGTTGTACGCCACGCAGAACCTCGGCACGCGGCCCCTCGTGATGTGCGAGTACAGCCATGCCATGGGAAACTCGAACGGCGGGCTGGCCGACTACTGGCGACTGATCGACGAGCACCGCATCCTTCAGGGTGGATTCATCTGGGAGTGGAAGGATCACGGTCTCCGTCAACGCACGGCGCGTGGTGAACGGTTCGCGTACGGCGGGCAGTTCGGCGATCGACCCAACGACGGCAACTTCGTGGCCGATGGCCTCGTTTCCCCCGAAGGCCACCCCCATCCGGCCATGCAGGAAGTCGCTTGGGTGCATCGTCCGGTGTCGGTCGTGGCCGCCGGTTGGAAAGTGCGAGTCACCAATCGCCAATCGTTCCGCGACCTCGCTTGGTTGAGCGGCGAATGGACTCTGCGCGATTCCGATCGCGTGGTCGCCAAGGGAACATGGGATCCCGAGGTCGGTCCGGGTCAGTCGGTGATCCTCGATCACCCGATCTCCCGTGAGATCCTCGATTCGTGTCGGGGCGAGGCGTTGCTCACGTTCCGTTGGACGTCACGGCGCGCGACTCCGTGGAGCCAGCGCGGTCACCTCGTGGCCTGGGATCAAGTGGTGTTGCGATCCGACGAACGTCCACCGACATGGGGGAGCAAGTCCGCACTCGGTGTGTCGTACGAACCGACTCGACGTGCTCTGATCACTCTTCCGTCTCTCACGTTGTGGAGAGCCGCCGTCGACAACGACGGTTTCAAACTCCTGCCCGATCTGCGCGATCGCATGCAAATCGGCGGCGCCGCGTTGTCACGTTGGCAGGACGCCGGCATCGATCGCCGCGATCCGCACGATCTCGTCGAGCATTCGTGCGAGACGTACACCGATTCGGAGGGTTGGGCGGTGTTCCGGCACACGGTGCAGGTGCCCGACGCGCTGGCCGACCTGCCGCGTATCGGCGTCGCGTTCGAAGTGAAGCCGAGCAAGATGTTGCGCTGGTTTGGTCGTGGACCGCTCGAGAACATGCCCGATCGATCGGCGGGTGCCCTGGTCGACGTGTTCGAAGCGGCGCCGGACGAACTTCCGTACGTGGTTCCGCAGGAGTTCGGCTTGCGGACCGATTGCCGGTGGCTGGAGGTCGTGTACTCGGCGACGCGGCGTCTGCGGGTCGAGGCGATCGAGCCGCACTCGTTGCACATGTCGGCCATCGGATATCGCGATGCCGATTTGTTCGAGGCGGCCGACACGACCGAGCTCAGACGGTCGCCCAACCTGGTGGTTCACGTCGACGTGGCGCATCGAGGAGTCGGTACCGCCACCTGCGGTCCCGATGTCGACGACCGATTCCGTCTGCGGGCCGGCCGATTCGAGTTCGGCTACCGGATCAAGTTGATCGAGGGGCGCGCCTGACCAGAAGGCGGCGATCGTCGGCCGTGAGGCACCGACCGGTTTCGAGGTCGAACTTCCAGCCGTGCAGAGTGCACACCAGTGTCGAACCCTCGAGTTCGCCGAAAACCGACAGGTCGGCCCGACGGTGCGGGCAGTAGCGCTCGACGACGTACTCGCCGATGGTGATCTCGGAGGACGGCGGAGCCGGCGCGAGTCGTCGCACTGCTTCGTCTTCGGCCCGCTGCATGCGTTCGACCGACAGTGACTTGAAGAAGTTGTAGAGGAACTCGTTGTATTCGGTGCGGCGCCACGCAGAGAACCGGCACGAGAGGAAGAGCTTGTCGCTCCAGTCGACCGACTTGTTGGCCACGACGGTTTCCACCAATCGCCGGTCGATGTCGAAACGAAAGCCGTGGTCCTCGCCGTTGAAGGGTCGCACTCGCCCGTTGGGAAAGTCGATGAGGATCTCCAGATCGCCGGCCCGCAGGAGACAGGCCGCACCGATGGCCGAGCGCAGAGTCGGGGCCATCACCATGAGCGGTTCCCACCACCGCGAGAGCGTCCCGACCAGATCGGTGGTGGGCTTCGCCCACGACTCCTTGTGTTCGTCGAGCCACTGACTCCAGTCGGCTCGATAGCGCAGCAGGTAGTCGCGCTTGTTCGTGAAGATCGACCGAACCTCGTCGTCATCCATCGGATGGTGGACGGTCACCTTGTGGTCGTCGAGAGCGATGGTGGTTCCGGGAACGTTGAGGATTCCTTGGTGCTGGCCGGCGGCCAGGCGAGTGAGGAACTCGGTCTGGTCGGGGAAGATCGACAACTCGTCGCCGTCGATCACGTTGAAACCGAACAGGTCGGGATCGAGAAAACACGGCGGCCCGGCCGACGGGACGACCCAGCCGGCACCGACGGCTTCGACGTAGCGAAGTGCGCGAGCGAACTGGCTCTCCACCTTGTTGGTGATGAGCGATCGCTTTCGCGCCATCGGTTCGTCGTAGACCATCGGATACCAGATGGCCCCGGAGAACTGAAGCCAGTGAAGATCGACCGGGCCGTGCGAACGAAGAGCATTCAAGTCGCTCGTCCGGCAGTCGTTCTGATCGACGAGGCGATGCACGCCGTCGGACACGACGAGGGCGGAGTCGCCACCCGGTCCGTCGGCGATTGCCGTCTCGACATGGATTGCGACCGTCAGTCCGTCTCCGAGATCGGTCTCCTCGCCGTTCTTGGTGCGAATGAATTCGCTGAAGCCGAGCGAGCGCAGTCGGCGTTCGAGTTCCTGCGTCGGATAGTCGGGAAGGAGGATCGGCGTCACTCGAGGCACGTTCTCGACGAGCCACTGCTCGTCGAGGTGGTCACCATGCAGATGGGAGATGTAGAGGAACGAAGGACGGCGAATCGCATCGGCGACGTGGCGGGGGAGTCGGTCGTTTCGCGGAAATGGGAACCACGATCCGAAGAACGCCGGATTGAACCACGGATCGCAGAGGATCGAGCCCTGGCGGGTCTCGATGAGGATTCCGGCATGGCCGATGGATGTCGCGCGCACGGCTGCTGCTCGTCAGTGAGATCGGTTCACGGAGTGGGCGGATCCTTGTGGACGTTGCCGGCGCGCGACACGTGCTCGGTCCACTTCGCTCCGTCCCAATAGCGGTAGTCGTACCGACCGGCCGGATCCTTGTACCAGTCGGCCGGTACCGTCGGCGTGGCGACCGAATTCGTCGTCGACGTGGGTGCCGGTGCGGGGTTCGACTTCGCTTGGGCGTCGCGGCTCAGGAAGGCGACCAGTTCGGCCCCGTCGCGCACCGTCACGATGGAGACGACCGACCAACCCTCGGCCGACTTCGCGGTGAGCGTCGAAGCGAGCGACTCGCTGTCGAAGGACGCCACCTTCACCGACGCGAATTCCTTCATGAGGCGAGTGTACCGATGGCCGGTTCGGGCCCTTCGTCAGGATCCGACGCTTGCGTCAGTTCTCCGGGTTCGTTCCTTCGGTCGAGACGAGATCGCGGGCCCGGGCGTCATCGGGTGGTCCGTCGTGGATGAGTCGTCCGTCACGCAATGCGATGAGGCGGTCGACGCGCTCGACGAATCCGAGTTCGTGGGTGGCGACGATGGCGGTGGCATCACCGATGTCGTCGAGCAACGCCAGCAGAGCCTCTTTGCCGGCGGCGTCGAGTCCGACGAATGGTTCGTCGACGAGGATAACCTCGAAGGGCCGCAAGAATGCCAACGCGATTCCGGCCTTCTGCTTCAGACCGCGGCTGAAGCGCGACGGCAGATCGTCGGCACGATCGGCGATGCCGAGGTGGTCGAGCAACCGGGTTCCGATTCGCTGCCAGTCACCGACGTCGTGCATTCGGGCCACGTATTCGAGGTGCTCCCACACCGACAAGTCGTCGTAGAACACCGGCGTGTCGGCCAGGTAGCTCACGCGACGGCGGGCTTCGAGCGAGCCAGGCTCGTGTCCGTGGATCTCGATCGCGCCAGCGGTCGCGTCGAGCAGCCCGGCGGCGATGCGCAGAAGTGTGGTTTTCCCCGATCCGTTGTGGCCGATGAGCGCGACCTTGCTGCCCGCATCGATGGTGAGTGACAGTGGATGCAGTACCGGACCGTCGCCGTAATCCTTGGTGACCCCACGTGTCGTGAAGGCCGCGTGTTCGATCGTCGAGGCTTCGGAGCCGGTGGCCGGCGGACGAGGGTGGCGATTGCCCGAACTCATGACTGGGACCTCATTGTGTCCGACTTTCGCGTGGCTGACGACTTTCGCGAGCGGCGTTGGCGATCCAGGCGCTGATCGCATCGCGACGGTGGATCCAGGCCGCGACGACTCCGACCATCAACACGACGGCGATGCTCGCTCGCAGAGCCGCCGCCTCCGGCCCGCGGCCGTTCTCGATGGCGTGTCCGGCGAACGCGAAGGGGATCTGCCCGACGGTGGCCAGCGCAACCGGCCAGATCGCCTTGAGCACGCTCACGGTGCCGGCGACTTCGGGCGGCATGAGGTTGTTCTGTGCCGTCGACGTCAACGGATCGGGAGCACCCGACACGATGTTCACGGCCGCTCCCGCCAGGCCGGCCAGGACGGCTGGAACCGCGGCGGTCAGAACGATCACCACGTGATCGGGGGCGAGGATCGACGCTGTGGTCGCGAAGACGATGGCACAGGGAACGCCCGCGGCAACCGAGGCGAACGTGAGCTTCAGATACGACGCGCCTCGTTCGACCGGCAACGAGTCGGTCCGCTCGCCGTGGTCGATCTCCTGAGCCAACGGCTCGAGCAGTTCGAGACCGACGATGAAGCCGAGGAGACCCGAAGCGACCACCAGGGGAGTCGAACCTTCGATCACGGCGGCCGCGGCCGCTCCGCCGGTGGCCGACAGCATCGCGATACGAATGACTCGTGTGAGCGGATAGCGAACGATGCCGTGGAGAGTGCGTCTCCACTCGGCTGAACCGCGACCCGTTCTCCGGAGACGCAACCACGGTCGGCGCCGACTCTGCTCGTGCGCGAGCTGCCGTCGCAGCAGCATCACGGTTCGCAGGTCTTGCATCGTGACGGCGAACCGCAACTGCGTCACGAGTGCCGAACGACGGGAGAGCGCCTCGAGAGATTGCCGTCCGATCATGGCCAGGCCGACGACGAGGAGAAGGAGTGGGACGGCGAGACCGATCAGTTCGAGAGGTCGTGTCCGCTCACCCCAGAGCGCAAGTCCACCGATCGAGTCGGCCGGACCGATCACCGTGGTGGGTGCGGTGACCGCTTGCCACGCGACGAGTCCGAAACCGATCGCGGTCGAGAGCGACTGCCGCACACGAATGGCGTGGGCGATGAACGCGGTTGCGATGAACAGTGCCCCGACTCCCAGTCCCCACAGTGCACCTCCGGCGGCCCAGGCGACTTCGGACCCCGGAAAGCGTCGGCCGGCGAGTTGTCCGGCGAAAGCTCCGACCGCGGTCGACGCGAACACGATCGTTCGCATCCTTTGAACGGCCGGGCGCCGGAGAGCACGAGCCCGATCGATGGGTGCGAGAAGCGCGTGGCGCACATCGGCCTCTTCGAGAGCGAGCGGTCCCCCACGACTTCCCGAGCGCAGACCGAAGGCAACGGCCAGTACGGCGGCCAGGCCGAGCCAGCCGGGTCCGAAACGTTCGACGTCGATCACGAACGTCGATGAAGCCGGTTCGCCAGCCACCAGGTCGGAGACGAAGAGCATGCCGCCGCCGTACATGAAGGCCGCGAGGTACACGCGGTACAGAGCCTCGAACCACTCGACCTCGGCCAATCGCCGGCGTTGCCGTGTGCGGCGCAGTTCGACCAACGCACGGAACGGTGCGCGGTGAGCGGTTCGTGGATCACGGTGACGATCGTGAGTCGGCGTGACCGATCCGGTCTCGACGTCGTTCGCCGGATCGGCGGACCAGCCCGACCACGAGGCCACGAAGAGTTTCGGCGGCGCGAACCCGGCGTGCTCCATGGCCAAGACGTTCAGACAGGCCGAGACTCCGGAACCGCAGCACGCGATCACCTCGTCCGCTTCATCGACGCACAGTGCCGAGTAGTGGCGGCGCAGTTCCGGAACCGAACGCAACCGTCCTCCTTCGAGAACTTCCGACCACGGTGCGTTGTACGCGCCCGGAACGTGTCCGAAACGAGTGTCAACCGGGTTGGGTTCTCCTCGGAATCGCTCGGCTGAGCGCGCGTCGATCAGAACCGACCGCGATCCCGCCACCGACCTCACGTCGTCGAGCGAGGCCAGTCGTTCGGCCGGCCACGTGATGGGGGTGAAGAGGGCGTGGTCGCGATTGGTCGCCGCTCCCTTCTCCACATCGTTCGGATGAGCCTGGAGCCAGGCGGCCAATCCGCCGTCGAGAAGCGAGGCCGCGCAACCGAGCATCCGCAACATGACCACGAGTCGTCCGGCCGTCATTCCACCGGTGTCGTCGTAGGCGACCACCCAAGTGTCGTTTCCGATGCCGAGGTCGCTCATCGCCCGTGCGAAGTCGTCCGGTGCGGGCAGTGGATGGCGACCCTCGGTTGGTTGCCCGTGACCGGCCAAGTCGCGATCGATGTCGACGAAGACCGCACCCGGTATGTGGCCGGCTTCGAAAGCGGCCCGTCCGTCGCGGCCATCGAGGTACCAACGAACGTCGGCGGCGACGATGCGGGCGCCCAGTGTTCGCAGTCGGTCGAACTCGGCGAACGAGATGATGGGACCCGGAGTCGAGCCGGATGACGACGAAGCCATGGCGACTCTCATCTTTCCACTCGGAGGAGCAATACTGGAATCAATGGACGTTCGCGCCATGGAGTCGTTCACGTCGTTGCTCGCGATCATCGCCGCGAGTGGTGCGATCGTTCTCGTCGTCGCTCGCTCGATCTCGTCGACTTGGGCTCCGGCAGCCGATTTCGTGCGATCCGTGAACGCCGTTTCGTCGTGGTTGGCTTGGCTCGTCGCGGCGGTGGCCACCGCTGGATCGCTCTACTTCAGCGAGGTGGCCGACTACGCGCCGTGTCGACTCTGCTGGTTCCAGCGGATCTGCATGTATCCGCTGGCCGGGATCCTTCTCGTCGGTGCGTTGCGGCGCGATCGGAGCGTCAAGTGGTACGCGTTACCGCTGCTCGTCGCCGGAGCGATGTTGTCGGCGTATCACTACCTCATCGAATGGCGGCCATCGCTCGACGGCGGTGCGTGCGGGGTCGGGCCATCGTGCACCGATGTCTGGTTCCGGAGTCACGGATTCGTGACCCTGGCCTTCATGGCCTTGGCCGGTTTCGTGGCGATCGCGGCGCTGTTGTTCGTCACACCTGTTGGCGATGGCCACGAACGATCAGAAGACTGAGCGAAGAGAACGGGAGGACCTCGTGGCCGGAGAATCCAAGAACAAGTCGTCGACGTCGCAATCGACGAAAGTCGTCATCGGACTCGTGATCGTCGCCGTCGTCGTGGCGTTGGTCGTGGCGATCGCCACCAGTGGCGGATCGTCGAACACTTCCTCGAACGATGGAGCGAACGACGGCTCGACCGTCGTCACTGTCCCGGGCGTGGCCCCCGAAGTTCAGCCGGCCGAGACTCAACCGGTGGCGATCGAGGGCGACATCCTCGAACCGCTCGGAGATCCGACGTCGGATTCATCGATCGGTGCTCCGGCGCCGACCCTGCGCGGTTATTCGTTCGATGGTGGGCCGGTGTCGATCGAACCGGGCGATGGCCGTGCGTACATGGTCGTCTTCCTCGCGCATTGGTGTCCGCACTGCAACGCCGAGGTGCCCCGCCTCATCGAGTGGAAGAACATGGGCATGGTGCCCGACGGTCTCGAGATCGTCGGAGTGAGCACAGGCGTGGCCGCCGATCGACCCAACTATCCGCCGTCCGAGTGGGTCGTGGAGAAGCAGTGGCCCTGGATCGTGATGGCCGACTCGGAAGCGCAGGATGCGGCGATGGCCTACGGCGTGAGCGGGTATCCGTTCTTCACGATCATCGGCGCCGATGGCACCGTGAAACTGCGGACGTCGGGCGAGAAGAGCATCGAGGAGATCGATGCGCTGGTGGATGCGGCTCTGGCCGGTTAGCCACGCTCTACGGTGGGATCGTGGATCTCGTCGAACTCCAGAGGATCATCGAACTCACCTACGGCGATCGTGATCGTGCTCGGGGAGTTCCGTCGACGGTGGCCTGGTTGGCCGAAGAGATGGGTGAACTGGCGCAAGCGGTGAGGAAGGGCGACCGTTCGTCGCAGATGCACGAGTTCGGTGACGTTCTGGCCTGGGTGGCTTCGCTGGCCAATCAGATGGGCATCGATCTGTCCGAAGCGATCGAGCGTTACACCGCGGGTTGTCCGCGTTGTCACGCCATGCCGTGTGCGTGTGCGTGACGTCGCCCTCTCGGCCTCCTCGTCGATCCCACTACTGTGCCGAGGGTGAGTTTCGATCCTTCCTCCTACGGTTTCGACCGATTCCTGCGCTACGACGACATGGTCGCCTGGCTCGAGCAGGTGGCGGCTCAGAACCCGCACCTCGTCGACCTCGACACGTACGGCCACTCCTACCAGGGCCGCAAGTTGTGGATCGTGGCGATCACCGACAAGTCGACTGGTGATCACGACACGAAGCCGGCGCACTGGGTGGACGCCAACATCCACGCCGTCGAAGTCACTGGTGGCGTGGCCGCCCTCCACCTGATCGATCATCTCGTGCGCGGTCATCGCGCCGGTGACTCGCGGGTGACGACCGCGTTGGCCCGTCGCACGTTCTATGTCGTGCCGCGCGTGAATCCCGATGGTGTCGAAGCAGCACTCGCCGATCGGCCCACGTTCCATCGGTCGAGTGTCCGCTCCTGGCCCTTCACCGACGGACACCGTTGGCCCGGCTTGCATCCCGAGGACATCGACGGCGACGGTCGCATTCGAACGATGCGAATCCGCGACGATCACGGTGCGTGGGTCGAGCACCCCGACGACCCGCGCGTGATGATGCCGGTACCGCTCGATGGCGAGACCGATCGTCCGCGCTATCGACTTCTCACCGAGGGTCGACTCGTCGATCACGATGGTTTCACGATGCCCACTCCGCGCGACCCGTCCGGCCTCGACCTCAACCGAAACTTCCCGGCCGGTTGGTCGACCGGCGTACTCGGCTCGGGTGATCACCCGATGTCGGAGCCCGAAATCGATGCGTTGGTCAGAGCGGTGCGAGCGCGTCCGAACGTGTGTGGTTACAACGCCTTCCACACGTTCGGCGGTGTGTTGTTGCGACCGAGCAGCACAAAGCCCGACTCGTCGTTGCCACCGGCCGACGTCTGGGTCTGGAACGAACTCGGACGACGCGGTACCGAACTCACCGATTACAAGGTGCACTCGGTGTACGAGGACTTCACCTGGGACAAGTCCGATGTGATGAGTGGTGCGGCCGACGACTGGGCCTACGAGCATCTGGGCGTCTTCTCGTGGACGACCGAGTTCTGGGACGCGATTCATCACGCGACGGGTGAACGAGCCCACACGTTCATCTGGTACGAGGGTCCGACGACGGCTCAGGAACTCGCGGTCGCCAAGTGGAGCGATCAGAACGCACCTGGTTCGTACGTGGGCTGGACATCGTTCGATCATCCCGAGCTCGGTTCAGTCGAGATCGGAGGTTGCGACTTCTTCTCGGTGTGGACCAACCCGCCGTTGTCGTTGTTGCGCAAAGAGGTGGAACCCCACGCCGAGTTCGCGGTGTTCCAGGCGCTGGCCGCACCGTGCCTCGAGATCTCCAAATTCGAAGCCGAATCGCTCGGCAGCAACACGTGGCGGGTGCGGCTCGGAATCTCGAACACCGGCTGGCTCCCCACCGATGTGAGCAGTTGGGCCCGGAAGAACAATCTCGTCCTGCCCATCACCGCCGAGATCGATGTCGACAACGGTTCGGTCGTCGGGTCGCCGGCGAAGGCGAAACTCGGCCAACTCGAGGGTCGGGTGTCGTTCCGGTTGAACGGCGGGGCGATGTCGGACGGAACGCCCGACCGAGTTCTTCACGAATGGGTCGTGTCGGCCCGCAATGGAGCGAATGTGACCGTGAGCGTGGTTCACCAACGCGCCGGTCGGGTCACGGCGAAACTCGTCCTCGGCTGACCAGATGACCGACGAATTCGACTTCGAGGACGAGTTCGACGACGAACTCGATGACGACTTGGATGACGCCGACGATGAGTTCGCAGTGTCGGCGACCACCACGTACTCCATCTCCGAATTGGCCTCGGCGATCAACGGTGTCCTCGAGGATGGATTCGACGAAGGCGTGTGGGTGTGGGGCGAGATCTCCAGCGTGTCGGTGAAAGGCGGTCACACCTACTTCACCCTCGTGGAGGATCTCGGTGGCGGCAAGCGCGCCCAACTGAACGTGAACCTTTGGGCGGGTGTTCTCCAACGCATCCGACCGGTCCTCAAGTCGAGCGGCCTCGCCATTCAGAACGGACTCCGCGTCCGCGTGCGGGGTGAACTCGACTTCTACGCGCCGTTCGGCAAGTTGTCGCTCGTGATGCAGGAGATCGATCCGCGCTTCACCCTCGGTGACATCGCCCTTCAGCGCGAAGAACTCATTCGCAAACTCAAGGAATCGGGTCTCTACGAAGCGAACCGCCGACTCGAACTTCCGCTCGTTCCGTTCCGGATCGGACTGGTGACCAGCTGGGGGACGGCCGCCTGGGCCGACTTCACGAAGGAGATCGAGGCGAGCGGGCTCGGATTCAGCGTGTCGGTCGTGGACGTGCGCGTGCAGGGCGACTCGGCAGTGCGCGAGGTCTCGAACGCCATCCGCTACCTGTCTCGTCGTGGCGACATCGATGTGATCGCCGTCGTTCGCGGGGGTGGCAGCAAAGCCGAGTTGGCCGCCTTCGATGCCGAGCCGATCGTCGACTCCATCGTCACTTCGTCGGTGCCGGTTTTCGTCGGGGTGGGCCACGAGATCGACACGAGTGTCGCCGACGAGGTGGCTCACCGTCGCTACAAGACGCCGACGGCGTGTGCCGCCGGCCTGGTCGAGCGGGTCCGTGATTTCGTGACGAGCACCGAGGAGACCTGGGAATCGATCGCTCGAACCACGACCGACTTGTTGAACGAAGCGAATGTCGAACTGGTCGAGACCACTCATCTGCTGGCCAGCCGCACCCGCACGGCGGTGGCGCGCGCCGAAGAGCGGCTCGAGTATCGAAGCCGACGACTCGGCACCGCCGCCCGCGGTCGCCTCGACAACGCCGACTCGGCACTCGCGTCGCGCGCCGAGCGACTGAGGCTCCTCGACCCTCGGCGCATCATGGAACGCGGCTGGTCGATCACACGCACCAAGGACGGTCGGGCCGTGCGATCGGCGAGCGAAGTCGGACCCGGCGATCGACTCGTGACCCAGATGTCGGACGGTGTGATCACCAGTACCGTCGACGACACCACCCTCGAAACACGGAAGTAGAGTCGGCCCGATGGCGAAGAAGGAATCGGAAGTCGGTTACGCCGAGGCTCTGGCCGAACTCGAGCGCATCCTCTCCGAACTCGAGGCGGCTGACGTCGACGTCGACGTTCTTGCGGAGAAGGTTGCTCGCGCCTCCGAACTGATTCGTCTCTGCCGTGACCGAATCGGCAATGCGAAATTGCAGATCGACAAGGTGGTCGCTGGTCTCGAGGACTGAGCGACCCGTAGCCTGATCTCGTGACGACCGCGCCATCGACATTGTTGGACATCGCGCGTCGCGTCGAATCCCGGATCGACGAGGTGTTGCGAGCGGAGGAATCCCGCTGGTCATCGTTCGATCCCGACTTGGCTGCGCCGGTCGCCGAGATTCGCCGTCTGATCGCCGCGGGAGGCAAGCGATTGCGTCCGGCGTTCTGCTACTGGGGTCATGAGGGAGCCGGCGGAACCGACGAACGACGAGCCATCGACGCCGGGGCCGCTCTCGAGCTTCTCCACGCGTTCGCCTTGTTCCACGACGACGTGATGGATGGATCCACGAGTCGTCGTGGCGAGCCGGTCACGCATGTCGTGTTCGCCGACGAACATCGCGCAGCCGGAAGCAGCGGTGAGGCCCGCCGTTACGGCGAGGGCGTCGCCATCCTCGTGGGCGATCTTGCGTTCGTCTACAGCGATCGGTTGCTCGACGGCGCTTCCGATAGTGCGCGAAGCATCTGGCACGAGCTGCGAATCGAACTCAACGTCGGTCAGATCCTCGATCTGGTGGGTTCGGCTCGACACGAACGTCGTCGTCAAAAAGCCGAGCGGATCTGTCGCTACAAGAGTGGCAAGTACACGATCGAACGTCCGCTTCACCTCGGTGCGATGCTGGCCGCTCCCGATCGCCACGACGAGTTGATTCCGCGGCTGAGTGCGTACGGACTTCCACTGGGCGACGCGTTCCAGATGCGCGACGACGTGATGGGGGCGTTCGGCGAGACGTCCATCACCGGCAAGCCCGTGGGTGACGATCTCCGCGAGGGCAAGCCCACGCCGCTCCTCGCCATCGCGGTGGAACGAGCCACCGACGCACAGCGCGCGGTTCTCGATCGGGTGGGCCGCGACGACCTCGACGTCGATCAGGTTCGTCGAGTGCAGGACGTGATCGTCGAGTGCGGAGCACTCGAGCAGATGGAAGCCACGATCTCCCGACTGGCCGACGAGGCGGTGGCCGCGCTCGATCACGTCGAATTGTCGGGTCGCGCTCGCGGCGAACTCGTCGCGCTGGCCGAATTCGTGACTCGTCGTCAAACCTGACAATCGATCGAATACGCTGAGCACATGCGCACGAGGTCGTTGTCGATCGTGATCGGACTGCTGGCGTTGTCGGCCTGCGGTGGCGACGACTCCTCGGGTGTCGACTCGCTGCCTCTGCTCACCGCCGCGCCGGCCACGGACGCTCCGACGGCCGAGGCGACCACCACCATGCCCGCGGTCGAGGAGTTCTACACGATTCAACAGGGCGACACGCTGTTCGGTATCGCCAAGTCGTTCGGAGTCACTTTGGACGACCTCATCGCGTTCAACGGCATCACCGATCCCGACGCGATCGAGGCTGGCCAGCGCCTGAAGATTCCGCCCGTCGGCGTGAGCATCCCCACCGTCGCGCCGTCGACCACCACCACGACCACGCCCTGATTCGTAAACTGACCACATGTCCTCCGGCTCGACGTTCTGGCCCAATCAGGATCACTGGTCGGTCAAGATTCCGTTGCACACCCCGCACCCGCGCTTGAAGGTGCTCGAGGAGACCGGTTTCGTCCAGTTGAGCCCCATGCCGGTCGACGTGCCGGCGTCCGAGTGGGAGAGCCTCGAGTACATGGACTGGAAGAGTGGCGGCGACACCAATTTCGCGCCGCTCGCGTCAGCCGATGGTCAACTCGACTGCCGCGGCTTCTGGGACAAGGGCAAGACCGACAAGGACGCGCTCTGGACGTCGAACGCCGAAATGGCGCCGACCCTGCGCAAGTACGTCGACTCGGTGGGTGCCAACTTCGGCCGCGTTCGAATCATCAAACTCGAACCCCAGGATCGTGACGCGGCGATTCGTTCGATCCACCGCGACGACAACAATCGCTTCAACCCCGACAACGAGGGCTGGGTGGTGCGCTCCTGGGTCGAGCTGACCCATCAGCCCGACAGTTACATGTTGCTCATGGACAACGACGCCGATGGATTGCCCGATCGTTCTACCGAGCGTCGCATTCCGTTGTCACGTGGTGCGCGCTTCGTGGTCGACACTCAGCGTCTCTGGCACGTGGTCGTGCACCCGCACGACGTTGCTCGGTACGCGCTCATCACCAGTTTTGAGAGCGGACCGCAGCTCGAACGCTGGATCGACTCGCAGTTGCCCGTCGGCGTCTGATCTTCAGCGCCGACCGGCGGCGGCCAGTTCGGCGATGTCGCGCATGATGCGACTCAGTTCGAAGTCCTTGGGTGTGTAGACGGCTGCGACACCGGCCGAGAGCAGTCGCGGACGATCGTCTTCGGGGATGATGCCGCCGACGACGACCGGAGACGCCACGCCTTCCTTGCGCAGATTCTCGATCACGGCCGGAACGAGCGAGAGGTGCGAACCCGACAGGATCGAGAGTCCGATCACGTCGGGATCCTCGTCGCGTGCGCTGGCGGCGATCTGCTCGGGCGTGAGGCGGATGCCGGAATAGATCACTTCCATACCCGCGTCGCGCGCGGCCACGGCGATCTGCTCGGCTCCATTGGAGTGACCGTCGAGACCGGGCTTGGCCACCAGCAACTTGGGCGGTCCACCGGGAATCGTGCGCACGAAGTCGGCGACACCCGCCAGTTCGCCCGAACGCTTGCCGACCGCGGCCGCCACACCCGTGGGTGCCCGGAACTCGCCGAACACCTCGCGCAGGACACCGGCCCATTCGCCGGTGGTGCCACCGGCCTTGGCCAGTGCGATGGACGGTTCCATGATGTTGGTGCCGTCGTTGGCGGCCCGACGCAGCTCGTCGAGAGCCTTCGCGACGGCCTGGCTGTCGCGTCGGCTTCGCCACGCGTTCACGTCGTCGATCGTCTCGCGTTCCACGGCGGGGTCGACCTTGACGATCTTTCCCTCTCCGGTGAGCGGAGAACTCTCCGATTCGGTGTACGAGTTCACACCGACGACCACTTGCTCGCCGGCTTCGATGCGGCGAGTGCGTTCGGCCATCGACTTCACGAGTCGGCCCTTCAGTACGTCGACCGCCTCGAAGGCGCCGCCGAGTGAGAGCACTTCTTCGAATTCGGCCCAGGCGGCATCGCGGATCTCGGTGGTGCGGGCTTCGACCACTTTGGAACCGTCGAAGATGTCGCCGTACTCGAGCAAGTCGGTCTCGAAGGCGAGAACCTGCTGCATGCGGAGACTCCACTGTTGATCCCACGGCGTGGGGAGGCCGAGCGCCTCGTTCCAGGCCGGCAACTGGATCGAGCGCGCCCGCGCCCGCTTCGACAACGACACCGCGAGCATTTCGAGAACGATTCGCTGCACGTTGTTCTCGGGCTGGGCCTCGGTGAGTCCGAGCGAATTGACCTGGACGCCGTAGCGGAATCGACGGGCCTTGTCGTCGGTCACGTTGTAGCGCTCGCGGCCGATTCGGTCCCAGAGCTCGGTGAACGCCCGCATCTTGCAGATCTCTTCGACGAAGCGAATACCCGCGTTCACGAAGAAGGAGATGGATCCGAAGACCTGGTTGAACTGTTCGGGCGGTACTTGGCCGGAGTCGCGCACCGCGTCGAGAACTCCGACCGCCGTTGCCAGTGAGTAGGCGATCTCCTGAACGGGAGTCGCTCCCGCCTCTTGAAGGTGGTACGAGCACACGTTCATGGGATTCCACTTGGGTGCGTTGTTGGCGCACCACGCGACCATGTCGACGATGAGTCGACGCGACGGAATCGGGGGGAAGATGTACGTACCGCGTGAGAGGTATTCCTTGACGATGTCGTTCTGCGTGGTGCCGCGCAACGCGGCTCGCGGGACACCCTGGTCTTCGGCGTTGGCCACGTACAACGCGAGCAGCCAAGCGGCGGTCGCGTTGATGGTCATCGACGTGTTCATCTGACCGGGCGGAATGCCGTCGAGCAGAGTGCGCATGTGGCCGAGGTGCGCGACCGGAACGCCGACCTTGCCGACTTCTCCGGACGCCATCGGGGAGTCGGGGTCGTAGCCGGTTTGCGTGGGCAGGTCGAACGCGATGGAGAGTCCGGTCTGGCCCTTGGCGAGATTCGTGCGGTACAGCTCGTTCGATGCTTTGGCCGTTGAGTGACCCGAATAGGTCCGCATCAGCCACGGTTCGTCGCGGCGCACCGAGTCGGGTCGTTCAGCCATGGTGCTCAGTCTGTCGTCCGTTCGTGTCGTTCACAGCCTCGGACAGCATTTCGAGGTAGCGCGGACGGGGCACCGAGACGGCCCCGAGTGAGGCCAGGTGCGGCGTCGACCACTGCACGTCGAACAACGCGAATCCTCCCGCTCTCAGCAAGTCGACCAGAGCAACCAACGCCACCTTGGACGCGTCGGTGGCTCGGTGGAACATGCTCTCGCCGGCGAAGAATCGGCGAATGCGCACCCCGTACACCCCGCCCACGAGCTCGTCCTCGCGCCAGACCTCGATGCTGTGGGCGAATCCGAGTTGGTTGAGCCGCGAATAGGCCATCACGAACTCGTCGTTGATCCAGCCGTGATCCCGTCGCGGGTCGCCGCATCCACGCATCACACCCACGAAGTCGTGATCGAGAGTCACTCGGAATCGCCGACAGCTCTTCTCCAGCGACCGCGACACGTGGAATCGATCGAGAGGGAAGATGCCTCGCTCCTGAGGGCTGAACCAACCGAGACGTTTGCGGCCGACCGGCATGGGAAAGAGGCCGTGCGAGTACGCGTTCACGAGAGTGGACGGCTCGAGGTCGGCTCCTTCGGCGACGATGTCGTCGGGACCGAGTGGGACTCGATCGAATTGCCACTCCGAGCCGGGGAGGACGGGCTGGGGTGCCGAGATGATGCGCAGTGTTTCGTCGGTGACGATTCCTGTGCGGTCAGTCGCGCTCACGACGAGTGTCTAGCGCACGACTGGTCGGCTTCGGGTCGATCAGTAATCGAAGAAACCCGACTTGGTCTTGCGGCCGAGCTTTCCGGCTTCGACGAGTCGTCGAAGGGTCGGAACCGCTTGGTAGTTCGGGTCCTTGAACTCGGCGTACAGCGCGTCGAGGATCGCCAGCGAGGTGTCGAGGCCGACCAGGTCGAGCAGTGCGAACGGTCCCATCGGAAAGTTGCAGCCGCCCTTCATCGCGATGTCGATGTCGGCCATGCTCGCCGTGCCCTTTTCGAGCATCCGCACGGCGTTGTTGAGGTACGGGAACAGCAATGCGTTGACGATGAACCCGGCGTGGTCCTGGACCTGAACGGGCTGCTTGCCCACCTGCTCGGCGAACGCGGTGGCGCGGGCGATGGTGTCGTCGGAGGCTGTGAGCGGACGGATGATCTCGACGAGCGACATGGTGGTGGCCGGATTGAAGAAGTGAATACCGCACACCGACTCGGGTCGCTTCGTGGTGGTGGCGATCTCCATCACCGACAGCGTCGACGTATTGGTGGCCAGCAGTGCATCCGGACGCGCGACGCGATCGAGTTCGACGAACAGCTCCTTCTTGGTGGCCATGTCCTCGACCACGCTTTCGATGATGAGGTCGCAGTCGGCCAGACCTTCGAGTTCGGTGACGACCGAGATGCGCGACTGAATCGCCCGCGCATCGTCCTCGGTCAACTTGCCGCGCTCCACTTGCTTGGCGAGTCCTTTGGACACACCGGCCAACACCGCCTCGCCCGTGCTCGCCGCCCGTGTGCGCACGACGGCTTCGATCCCGGCCCGGGCCGCGACTTCGGCCAGACCCGATCCCATGATTCCGGACCCCACGATGCCGACACGTGTGATGGGGGAGTGAGAAGTGGCCGATGTGTTCACGATGCTCCGATCTGTTTGGGGTCACCATAGTTACCGCTGGGTAACAACGGCGATCCGGACGTCGAGCCCGGCCCCGGGCGTACAGTCGGTGCATGCCGGGAACCGTGGTTCTGCAGGGCGGAGGCCCGTTCAGCCTCCATGACGACCTCGATCGACGCCTCCTCGGATCGGTGGGGGCCGAGCGGGTGGTGGTCCTGCCCACCGCCGACGCTTTCGAGCGCCCCGAAGTGTTGATCGCGGCCGGAATGTCGTGGGCCGAACGGCTCGAGATCGACATCGATGTCTTGATGGTGATGAGTCGCCCCGAAGCCATGGATACGGGTGCCGCCGAGGTGGTTCGTTCGGCCCGCGCCGTGTGGTTGGTGGGTGACAACCCGATCCACCTGCGCAGCGTGGTGAAGGACACGCCCGTGTGGGAGGCCCTGTTGGCGGTGTTGTCGGACGGTGGCGTCGTGGTCGGAGCCGGGCCGTCGGCTTCGGCTCTCTGCGATCCGATGATCGATCCGCGCGGTGGCGCGCTCGCCCTCGGACTCGGTCTCGTGAAGGGGCTCGCACTCGTGTCTCAGTCGGAGACCGTCACCGCCGATCGTCAGGCGCGGGCCCGCAAGTTGGCCAACGTTCCGCTGGCGTTCCTGCCCTCGTCGTCGGCCCTCCTCCGCACCGACTCGGGTTGGGAGAGCATCGGCACCCACGAGTTGGTCGGCACTCTGCCGAACTGATCACCGCCATGTCGGAAGTCGTGCGCCTGGGTGTCATCGGCACCGGGATGATGGGGTGCGAGCACATTCGCAACGTCGTGGCCCTCGACGGTGCGGAAATCACCGCGGTGAGCGATCCGCATCCGCCGTCACTCGAATGGGCGCGGGCGAATCTTGGAGAGGTTCGTGTCGCCGAATTCACCGACCACCGTGAACTCCTGCGATCGGGACTCGTCGATGGCGTGATCGTGGCCTCGCCGAACTTCACTCACGCGTCGGTGTTGAGTGATGTGTACGCCACCGAACTACCGGTTCTCGTGGAGAAGCCGATGTGCACCACCATCGACGATTGTCAGGCGATCGTTCGAGCGGCCAACTCTCGGCGAGCGATCACCTGGGTGGGTCTCGAGTATCGATACATGGCTCCCATCGCCGCCCTCGTGTCGGAAGTGAGGTCGGGACGAATCGGCGACGTGAAGATGATCGCGATTCGCGAGCATCGCTTTCCCTTCTTGGTGAAGGTCGACAACTGGAATCGGTTCAGCCGCAACACCGGCGGAACTCTCGTGGAGAAGTGCTGCCACTTCTTCGACCTGATGAATCTGGTGGCCGACTCACGACCTCGGCGCGTGATCGCCAGCGGTGGTCAGGACGTGAATCATCTCGACGAGGTGTACGACGGCGAGCGATCGGACATCCTCGACAACGCGTTCGTGATCGTCGAATACGACAACGGAATCCGAGCCAATCTCGATCTGTGCATGTTCGCCGAGGCATCCTCGAACGAGCAGGAACTCTCGGTGGTGGGCACACTCGGGAAGGTGGAGGCCGCCGTTCCCGGTGATGGTTCGATACGGGTGGGACGGCGCGCCGACCGCTCGGTGACCTCGGTTGCGGCGCCCATCGACGAGCAGGTTGCCCACGTGGGCTTCCACTTCGGTGCGAGCTTCATCGAGGTGGCGCGTTTCTGCGATGCCGTACGCAATGGCTCCGAACCCGATGTGGGCGTGAGCGCGGGTCTGTGGTCGGTGGCCGTCGGTGTGGCGGCCCATCGATCGATCGACGAAGGTCGACCGGTGTTGATAGACGAACTCGGAGTGTGAACGGGGTCAGGCCTCGGTGATGGTGACCGAGACGATCTCGATCTTCTCCTTCGGCGGGACTCCGTTGTTTTCCGGATTGCCGAGCGAGTCGAGAACCGCCACCACGTCGAGGCCTTCGGTGACCTTGCCGAACAGCGAGTAGTTGGGCGGGAGTGCCGCACCGTCGGAGCCGGTGATCACGAAGAACTGGCTGCCGTTGGTGTCGGGGCCGGAGTTGGCCATGGCGATCGAGCCGATCTCGTATTCACCATCGGCCGGCAACTCGTCGGCGAACCGATAGCCCGGTCCGCCGGTTCCGGAAGCGGTGGGATCGCCGCACTGCACGACGAAGTTGGGAATCGCACGGTGGCATTCGGTGCCGTCGAAGTACTTGAACCGGGCCAGGTTCACGAAGTTGTTGACGGTGCCGGGAGCCTTGGCCGGATCGAGAGTGATCGTGAACTCACCCTTGTTGGTGACGACCGTGGCGGTGTAGGTCTTGGTCGAGTCGATGCACAACTGCGGCGAGTCGTCGAACGAGCGCGTCTGCGCCGCTGATCCATCGGTGGGCGCACATTCGCCGGTGCCGTACGCGAAGCCGGACGGCGCGACGGTGGTATCGGGTGCGCCGGAGTCTCCGGGAGCGGCCGAGTCGACCGGAGCCGACGAGTCGGCCGGCGGGAAGAGATCGGACGGAATGGTCTCGAGCGGTGACGAAGTATCGGCCGTGTCGTCGTCTCCTCCGGTGAGGAAGGCGATCAGGAACACGAGTGCGAGAACACCGACGACAGCGGCGGCGATGCGCACGGAGCGGCGCTTGGTTTGGCGACGACGCTCGGCCTGAGCCTGCATCTGCCGGCCCATCTCACGGTTCTGCTTCTTTCGTTCACGTTTTGCGGTGCCCACGAAGAGGAAAGGCTAGTAGCCTGCGGTCTCCGTGACCCTCATCGTTCAGAAGTTCGGAGGCACTTCCGTCGCCGATCCCGAGCGGATCCGCGCGGTGGCCGAACATGTTGCCTTCACCAAGCGTCACGGTGCCGACGTCGTGGTCGTGGTGTCGGCGATGGGCAAGTCCACCGACAACCTCATCAAGTTGGCGAACGAGGTGTCGTCCACTCAACCCGGTCGCGAACTCGACATGCTGCTCACCACGGGTGAGCGCATCTCCATGGCGTTGCTGTGCATGGCGCTGGCCGACATCGGAGTCGAGGCCATGAGCTTCACCGGGAGTCAGGTGGGCATCATCACCGACACCGTTCACACCAAGGCCAAGATCCTCGAGGTCAAGGGCGATCGTGTGCGCGACGCCTTGGCGGCGGGCAAGGTGGCCGTGGTCGCCGGGTTCCAAGGTGTGAGCACCGACCGTGAGGTCACCACGCTCGGACGCGGTGGTTCCGACACCACCGCCGTCGCGCTCGCTGCCGCGCTCGACGCCGACAGCTGCGAGATCTACACCGATGTGACCGGCGTGTTCTCCGCCGATCCGCGCATCGTTCCGCAGGCGCGCAAACTCACGCACATCAACTTCGACGAAATGCTCGAAATGGCCGGAGCGGGAAGCAAGGTGCTCGCTCTGCGCTCGGTCGAGTTCGCGCGTAACCACAATGTCCCCATCCAAGTCCGCTCGAGCTTCACATGGGAGCCGGGCACCTGGGTCACGAGTCAGGAGCCCTCGATGGAAGATCCGATCATCTCGGGTGTCGTCACCGACGTCAGCGAAGCCAAGGTCACCGTGCGCAATGTGCCCGATCGCCCGGGTGTGTCGGCGTCGTTGTTCGAGCCACTCGCTCAGTCCAACGTGAATGTCGACATGATCGTGCAGAACACGTCGGTCGACGGCACCACCGACATCAGCTTCACCGTGCCGAAGGCCGACATGAAGGTCGCGCAGGGAATCGTCGAGTCGGTGGCCAAGCAGATCGGTGCCAGCGGCATCGCACACGATGACGCGATCGCCAAGATCTCGCTCGTCGGCGCCGGCATGAAGACGAGCCCGGGTATCGCCGCCAAGATGTTCCGTACTCTGGCCGATCACGGTGTGAACATCGGAATGATCTCCACGTCGACCATTCGCATTTCGGTCGTGGTTCCGGTGGCCGACCTCGAGAAGGCCGCGCGCGCTCTGCACACCGAGTTCGGACTCGACAGCGGTCAGGCGTACAGCGCTCCGCTCCCCGAGCGGAAGTAGTCGATGGCCGCACTGCGGCGCCGCCAGCACGTCCCCTGGAACGCGGCTGGTGATGCCAGTCGCCGTCTCGACGATTCCGACGACGTCGTTCGCGACACGGGTTGGGTGTTCAACAACGAAGTGGGCGGCCATCTCACACTCGCCGACTTCGTTCGATCGGGCGAACAAGAGGTCGGGGCGTACCTCCACCACTTCGGGATCGATGCCGACGAAGCCCGCCGATCGAGTCTTGTGGAGATCGGGTCCGGGATCGGTCGCATGACGGCCGAGTTCACGAAGCGCTTCTCTCGGGTAACGGCGTGCGATCTCGACGCTTCGTTTCTTCGCCAGTGCGAACGCACGGTCGCCGAGTTCGGTGAAGGTGATCGACTCGTCACGTCGCACGTTTCCGACGGACGGTCGTTGAATCTTCCCGACGCGAGCGTCGATGTGGTCTTCAGTTACATCACCTTGCAGCACTGCAATCGCCACGATGCGTTGGCTCTCACTCGCGAGGCCATGCGAGTCGTTCGGCCTGGCGGCTTGGTCATGCTCAACTACCGAACCTGGATCCCGCTCGACGCGTTGTTGTTCCCGGCTGGTGCGATGGTGCGCGCGTTGTGGCGGATTCCGCTTCTCGGCCCGGCGTTGGCCCGCCGGCGCTGGTCGACCCGTTTGGGGTGGCAGGCCAATCGCCTCGCGCCGTCCGTGGTCCTGGGGCACCTGCGCGACCACGACGATCGGCTCGTCGATGCGAGCCTGTGGTTTCGGACACCTCGGTCGAGTGCGGCCGAGCCCGAGGTGGCCGTTCGGTCGTTTCACGGCATCGACCCCAGTCATTGGTGGTTAATCGCCCGTCGGGCCGACTGACACCACAGTTAGCCTGCGACCCATGCGTGTAGGTGTCGTTGGAGCAACCGGTCAGGTGGGCGCGGTCATGCGCACCCTGCTCGCCGAACGGAACTTTCCGATCGACGAGATTCGTTTCTTTGCCTCGGCCCGTTCGGCCGGCTCGTCGTTGCCGTGGAAGAACGGTTCGGTCGTCGTCGAGGACGCCGCCACCGCCGATCCGAGCGGGCTCGACATCGCGTTGTTCTCGGCCGGTGCTTCGTCGTCGCGCGAACTGGCTCCGCGGTTCGCGGCCGCTGGTGTCACCGTGATCGACAACTCGTCGGCGTGGCGCATGGATCCCGAGGTTCCACTCGTGGTGTCGGAGGTCAATCCGGCCGAGGCGCGTCGTACTCCGAAGGGCATCATCGCCAATCCGAACTGCACCACCATGGCCGCCATGCCGGTTCTGAAAGTTCTCCACGACGAGGCCGAACTGACGCGCATCGTCGTGAGCACCTATCAGGCCGTGTCGGGTGGCGGCCTGGCTGGTGTCGACGAACTCGACAAGCAGGCGCGCGAAGTCACCGATGTGGCGCGCGATCTCACCTTCGACGGCGACGCGGTCACTTTCCCGGCCCCGGCCAAGTTCGCCAAGCCCATCGCGTTCAACGTTCTTCCGTACGCGGGCAAGTACGTGGACGATGGCTCGTTCGAGACCGACGAAGAACAGAAACTGCGCAACGAGAGCCGCAAGATTCTCGCCATTCCCGATCTCAAGGTGTCGGGTACGTGCGTGCGCGTTCCGGTGTACACCGGTCATTCGTTGAGCATCAACGCCGAATTCGCTCGCCCCATCGACGTCGCGCGGGCCACCGAGTTGCTGTCGAAGGCTCCGGGAGTCGTGGTTCTCGACGTTCCGACGCCCATCGAAGCCGCCGGCAAGGACCCCAGTTACGTCGGCCGCATTCGGCAGGACTCGTCGGTCGACGGTGGTCGTGGCCTCGTGCTGTTCGTGAGCAACGACAACCTTCGCAAGGGTGCCGCTCTCAACGCGGTGCAGATCGCCGAACTCTTCGTGAAGTGACCACGATGGTCGGCACGCTCGTTCTTCTCCGCCACGGTCAGAGCACCTGGAACGAGTCGAACCTGTTCACGGGTTGGCACGACGTTCCGCTCACCGAACTCGGTCGGTCGGAAGCGTCTCGGGCCGGTGTGGCCATGAAGAGTGCCGGTCTGTGGTTCGACGTGGCGCACACGTCGGTCCTCGAACGCGCCGTCGTCACGTGCCACCTCGCCCTCGAGTCGATGGGTCAGGTGTGGTTGCCGGTGCAGCGTTCGTGGCGACTGAACGAACGGCACTACGGCGCGTTGCAGGGTCTCGACAAGAAGGCCACCACCGAGCGCCACGGTGCCGAGCAGACCAAGTTGTGGCGGCGCAGTTACGACGTTCCACCGCCCCCGGTCGACGTGTCGAGCCCCGAGCACCCCGCGAACGACCGCCGTTATCGGCTTCTCGATCCCGACGTTCTGCCGGCCAGTGAGTGTCTGAAGGACGTCGTGGCCCGTGTTCTTCCGTACTGGGAGGACGCGATCGTCCCGCAGTTGCGATCGGGGCTCGACGTCCTGGTGACGGCGCACGGCAACTCGCTCCGCGCCCTGGTGATGCATCTCGAGCAGATCTCCCAGGCCGCCATCGCCGAACTGAACATCCCCACCGGGGTGCCACGTCGGTACGAGTTCACCGAGTCATTGGCCGTTCGTTCGGCCGAGTACTTGGGTGACGCCGAGGCGATCGCGGCCGCTGCGGCCGCGGTGGCCAACCAAGCCGGGACCTGATGTGGCCGTCGGCTCAGCCCGGTGACCGCTGACCCGGCGACCCTGTCATCACATGTTCACGAGCGTCGTATAGTGACTCCCATGTCCAAGAAGTCGTACCTCGAAAGCCTTCGCAAGGTCGCCTTGTTCTCCTCGTGCTCGAACAAGGACCTGGAGAAGATCGCCAAGTCCGGAGACGAGATCGTCATGGAGGCGGGCTCGCTGATCGTCGATCAGGGCCAGGCCGGCCGTGAGGCGTTCGTGATCATCAAAGGTTCGGCCACGGTGAAGCGCAACGGCAAGAAGGTCGCCACTCTCGGCGCCGGTTCCGTGGTGGGCGAACTCTCGCTCCTCGACCACGGCCCGCGCACCGCATCGGTCGTCACCGACACCGAGTGCACCCTTCTCGTCATCAGCCAGCGTCAGTTCCTCGGAGTTCTCGACGCGGTGCCGGCGCTTTCGCACAAGCTGTTGGCCACGTTGGCCGGCCGCATTCGCGAACTCGACCGCCAGTACTTCGGCTGATCACGGCGTTCGGCTCGTTCCCGTCCGCGGGGCAGGATTCGGGTCGGTGGGCCCTGCCCAGTAGCGTCTGACCTGCATGGCCACGCACGCTGACACCCCCGCCGCACCTTCGGGTCCGCGGCGACTCAAGCCGTACCAACTCTCCATCGCCATCGGCTGCTTCGTGGCCGGCTTCACGGTGGTGTCGGGAATCGTTCCTCTTCTCACCGGGTGGGAAGGCGACTCGCCGATCCATCGCAAGGTCTTCGGGGGAATTCCCGGCCCGCTCAAGGTGGCCTTCTACACCGTCATCCCGGTGATGATCCTGTGGGGTTCGTTCCGGTTCGCCGATCGCATCCGCAACTGGGAGCGCGGCGCCCCCGATCGCCGGCGCACCACCGCCAAGAACGTGAAGAACCGTCTGGCCGACTTCCGTGCCGGCGTGTACATGAAGACGTTGCTGCGCGACTCGGCCGCCGGCCTCATGCACTCGATGATCTACTTCGGCTTCCTGGTGTTGCTCGGCGTGACCACGGTGCTCGAGATCGATCACCAGATGCCCGAAGACCTCAAGTTCCTGCACGGTGACGTGTACCGCGGTTATGCGTTGGTGGGCGACGTTGCCGGTGTGGTGTTCACCGTCGGCGTGCTGTGGGCCATCCTGCGTCGCTACGTGCAGCGGCCGTATCGCATTCGCATCAAGACCAAGCCCGAGCACGCGGTGATTCTCGGTGTGTTGCTGGCCATCGGCGTGTCCGGTTTCGGTGCCGAGATGTTCCGCATCGCCGAGAACCAGGCGGCTGGGATGAACGTCGACCACGAGAAGTGGTCGGTGGTGGGTTATCCCTTGGCGCAATTGGTCGACGGTTGGTCGGCCGACAGTCTGCAGACCTGGCATCAGGGTTGGTGGATCGGCCACGTGCTCACATTCGTGGCCTTCCTCGCCATCTTGCCCATCACCATGTTGCGCCACATCTTCACGTCGCCGCTCAACATGTACCTGAAGGACCGCGATCGCCCCAAGGGTGCGATGAAGGCCATGCCGAATCTCACCGAGACGTCGCTCGAATCGTTCGGAGCGTCGGTGGTCGAGGACTTCACGTGGAAGCAGCTGCTCGACACCGATGCCTGCACGATGTGCGGTCGGTGCACGAGCGTGTGCCCGGCCCACGCCACCGGCAAGCCGCTCGATCCGCGCGAGATCGTGTTGAAGACCGGCGAAGTGATGGCGGCCACGGCCGCGCACGCACCCGGTGGACGCGTGACACCGCCGCTGGGCACCGATCCCGAGATCACGATCGGTGCCAATTCGCTCTTCGAGCGGATCACCGCCGAAGAGATCTGGTCGTGCACGTCGTGCAAGGCCTGCGACGAGATCTGCCCCGTCAACATCGAGATCCTCGACAAGATCCTCGACATGCGCCGCTACCTGTCGCTCATGGAGAGCAACTTCCCGGCTGAATTGGGTAACGCGTACCGGGCCATGGAGAATCAGGGCAATCCGTGGGGTATGAACCAGGGCGAGCGCGCCGATTGGGCCAAGGATCTGGACGTCGACGTGGTCGATCCGGGCGACGCCTTCTCCCACGAGTATCTCTACTGGGTCGGTTGCGCCGGTTCGTTCGACGACAAGAACAAGAAGGTCACTCAGTCGATGGCCAAGTTGCTGCGTCGCGCCGGGATCGACGTGGCGATTCTTGGTCCGAGCGAGATGTGCACCGGCGACTCGGCTCGCCGGTCGGGCAACGAGTATCTGTTCCAGATGCTGGCGATGCCGAACGTAGAGATGCTCAACGGCATGGGCGTGAAGAAGATCATCACGCAATGCCCGCACTGCTTCAACACTCTCGCCAACGAGTACCCGCAACTCGGCGGCAACTACGAGGTGATTCACCACTCGCAGCTGCTCGAGCAGTTGATCGAGTCCGGCAAGCTCGACGTGAGCAACGCGACGCTCGAAGAGCGCATCACGTATCACGACTCGTGCTACCTCGGCCGCCACAACGACGTGTACCTCGCGCCGCGCAAGGTGGTGGCGTCGATCAAGGGCATCGAAGTGGTGGAGATGAGCCGTAACGGCACCAAGGGCATGTGCTGCGGTGCCGGTGGCGCGCGCATGTGGATGGAAGAGTCGATTGGTACCAAGGTGAACGACGAGCGCGCTCGCGAGGCGTTGTCAACGGGTGCCACACGTGTCGCCACGGCCTGTCCGTTCTGCTACATCATGCTGGACGACGGTGTGAAGGGTGCGGGCGTCGACGAGGATCAGGTGCGCGTGGGCGACATCGCGATCCACTTGCTCGAGGCGATCGAGAACGGTGAGCGCGAGCTGGCCAACCCGGGTGCCCCCCTCCGCGACCTGGAAAACACCCCCGTCGCCGGCGAATAGCCCTTTCCTTGGCGTTCTGGGTCCAGGATCGGACCCTATGCGTCCAGTTGTGGACCCAGAACAGCAGGCGATGGTCGCCAGCCCCGTGACGTCAAGGCTTCTCGAAGACGTGTCACGACTGCCTGTGGTCGTCGCGTCACGTCGCGCCACGTGAAGTGCAGGACCAGCCAACCTCGGACCTGAAGGTACGCATCGCGGTCGGTCTGCTTGTTGAACTGTTCGAGCATGTCGTACTTGCCCCATCCGTCCACTTCGCCCGCAATCCGCCATTCGGGCCAGCCGAAGTCGATGCGGAACGGGCCTTCCTCGATCTGAGTCTCATGTTTCGGCAGGTTCGTGCCCGAGAGAAGTCGGTCCAGGCGCATTTCGAGGACGGACTCCGCCGGCTTGTCCGAATACGGCCAGGTTCTCAGTAGTTCGCGCACCGGCCCGATGCCTCGTCGTCCCTGCTTCGAATGAAGGGCGACTGCTGCGCGGAGGTGATCTCGAGAAAGGGTGCCGGCCAGGAGGAGCCGTTCGGTGACTGCGTTCAACGAATGAGGTGCGACTGCGGCGAAATCGAGGAGCGAGCGCGTCGCGGTCGTGACGGGAATTCCGCTGAGCCGGACGGGAGCGAGCTCCTTGACGTCACGTGGGCGGTGAACAACGACCCCCTCGAGATGCCGACCTCCGGGACGATGGTCGATGATGACCTCGATGGGTTCGTCGGCTGTCGGATTCCAGACACCCCACAAATGAAGCGCGGTTCGATGCGACGCAATCGGCCGTCCACCAATGCAGAGAGTCGCCGCCAGGATCTTTTGAATTGTCGATTCTGGGTAAGCGAAAAGGCTGGACACCTTCGGATGTAACTCACGGAGAATTCCAGACTCGTGGAGTCGTGACCACTGGCGGGGAGCAAGGCCCACGCGACGTGCTTGTTGGAAGGTGACGAGTCCGTGCTGTTCTCGAGCAATCTGATCGAGGGGGGAGACATTCATGCTCGAATGTCGGAAAACGGCGACGATCGAAGGCGATCCACCCCTGTTCTGGGTCTGTAACCGGACTCATACGGTCCGATGATGGACCCAGAACACCAAG
>JBEAXP010000113.1:0-5359 GCA_041159745.1 Actinomycetota bacterium
GGTGGTGTAGTCGCCCTCCAACCGGCCGCCTGATGTCTTTCGGTGACGAGCAAAAGCGCGACGAGCGAGAGGACACCCAGCAATCGAAGGGCCAGTGCCACTGGTGACTTTTCCGAACCCATGAGTAGTAATACTACTCATGGGCGTAGTATTACTACTCCAGGCAGGGGGAGTCCTTATTTCTTCGGGGAGTCCCCGAAAATCACCGCCATGATTCCCTCCAGGGAAACGTCGTTCCACTTCTTCTGGGACACCGGCTCATCGCCCATCTCGATCAGTGCTCGGCCCAAGATCTGACCCATGAACCAGTACACGGTTGCCGCGAGATCGATTTCTTTGCGAATCCAGCCCTTTTTCTGAAAGGGCAACAACATTTCGGTGATGCCCATTGCCGCCTGCTTCTGGGCAAGCGCCAGTGACGCCGCCAATTCCGGACGGGCATAACCCGCACCCAAAGCGTTGAGACGCACCTGACGAAGCTCCCATCGGTCCGCTTCAAAGTGCGTCAGCAACTCTTTTCGCAAGGCCTTTCGCAGGTCGTCCTGGTTCTTGCACTTTGCAAGCGACGCGGCCAGTACGGACGAGTCGACAAACTGCGTTGTTCGGAACCGATGCGTCTGTGCGGCTTCGACGAGCCCATCACGACTGCCGAAGTGCCTATAGAGCGTCGGAACAGTGACGCCTGCTTCAGCCGCAAGATCATTGACACGAACTGCTGCTTCGCCGCCCTCATCGATGGCGACAACAGCCAGCTCCAAAATTCGCTGGCGAATGGAGTTCGTCGTGGGCACGTTCCTACTGTACGCCGACTATTCGATGCGAAAGCCCGAGATCGCGCGGGCGATCACCAGCTGCTGGATCTCCGAGGTGCCCTCGAGATGGTGTGAATCTCCTCGTCAGGGTGCATGCACTCCCAGTGGTTCCCGCGCGTGGAACGCATCGATGGTACCTTCGCTCTTTCACAGGAAGATTCTCGAGTCCGGGTATCGGATTCACAGCCATACAGGAGTCGCTGATGAGCTCGACCGCCCACTCCCAACGTTCGACATACGCGTGGACCACGCTCGATCGCGCCGGCCAACTGGAGTTCCCGAAGAATGACCCGGCGAGAGTCGAGATTTGGGGCTACACCGACCAGATCTCCTACGGACCCGGAGAAGTTGTCGGCCTCCATGTGCACACGACCGCTGCGACGTACGACGTCGAGATCTACCGCGACGGCAAAGTCCGCGAACTGGTACACCAGGAGACCCGACTGCCCGGTGTGATGCAGACCACGCCAGTCGACGCATACGCCGTCGGATGCGGCTGGTCACGAACCTCGGAAGTCACCGGAACGAGCAGTTGGCGCTCCGGCGTGTACGTCGTTGTCTTCCGCACGATCGACGAATACGGAGGCGTCCTCGAGCGCGACACGTTCTTCGTGCTTCGCAGTCGGTCCACTGGCACCGACGCGCCGGCCCGCACTCGGATCGTTCACATCCTTCCGACCCCCACGTACGTCGCTTACAACGACTGGGCAGGAGCCAACTCCTACCGGTTGTTCCGTGACGGCCGTCCGACCGACGACTTCTCGCCACTTCTCTCGCTGCAGCGACCGTGGGCGCGAGGTTTCGCCCGACTTCCCATCGGCGCACCTCGGTACACCGAATTCGTTCCTCAGCAACCCGGCGGACAACCGCGGTACCCGTGGCTCGAATGGGCATTCGCACACGACTACAGCAGGCACTACTTGGACAGCGGATGGGCGATCTGCGATCGACCGTTTTCGCTCTGGGCCGAGGAGCAGGGCTTCGACTTGGACGTCCTCACATTGCACGACATCCATCGCGACCCCACCCTGCTCGACGGCTACCGATTGGCGATCCTCGTCGGGCACGACGAGTACTGGACAGCACCCATGCGCGATGCGATCGACAACTTCGTCGATCGCGGCGGCAATCTCGCCAGGTTCGCTGGCAACTACCTATGGCAAGTGCGTATCGAAGACGACGGGAAAACCCAGGCCTGCTACAAGGCGCCCGATCTGGACCCGCTCTATGGAACATCCGACCACAAACTCGTCACCACGTTCTGGGAGAGCGCCGAGATCGGCCGGCCGGGGCCGCAGACGGTCGGCGTCTCGGGCGTGTCGGGTCTGTATGTGCGCCTACCCGGAGCTGCACCGCGTCACAGTGGGGCACTGACGGTGTACGTCCCGGAGCACTGGGCCTTCGAAGGGACCGACGTGTACTACGCCGACTCATTTGGCGGCCACCCCGTGAACATCGTCAGCTTCGAGACCGACGGCGTCGACTATCAGTTCAAATACGGCCGGCCGTACCCAACCGGACTCGACGGCGTCGACCCCTCCTTCCAGATCCTTGCCTTGGCACCGACCGCCGGCTTCTACGAGGAGCAGCGCACCGCAGACGATGTGCATGCTCCGGCAACCGAAGCGATCGGCTTCCTCGAAGGTCTGAGCCTCTGTATCGATCTCCCGGTCAGCGAGATGGTCCGCTACGGATCAGCCGCGATGGGGATCGTCGAACGAGGCGCGGGCACCATCTTCGCCGTCGGGTGCACCGAATGGGTGTCGGGCCTCATTCAACGCGAACACGTCGTCACCACGGTCACGACCAACGTCCTGCGACGTCTCAGCGGAGACCCCACAGCCTCGGCGAGTTGACCGCCGAGTCACGTGCCACCGTTTCTCTGATTCAGCCGCTCGGGCTGGCGATTCTTATTCGATGCGGAGGCCGGAGATCGCGCGGGCGATCACCAACTGCTGAATCTCGCTCGTGCCCTCGAAGATGGTGTGGATCTTCGCATCGCGGTGCATGCGCTCCACGTGGTACTCGCGCGTGTAGCCATAACCACCCAGGATCTGGATGGCCTCTTCGGTCACGCGCACCGCGGTCTCCGACGCGTAGTACTTGCTCATCGAGCCTTCACCGTTCTTGAAGCCGCCATTTCGACCCAACCATGCCGCGCGCCAGATGAGCAGACGAGCCGCATCGATCTGCGTGGCCATGTTGGCCAACTTGAACGCGATCGCCTGGTTCATGATGATCGGCTTGCCGAACGCCACGCGCTCCTTCGCGTAATCGAGCGCAATCTCGTACGCGCCGCGCGCGATGCCGAGCGCCTGCGCACCCACCGACGGACGCGTGGCCTCGAAAGTCTTCATGGCCGGCTGAGCCTCACCAGTACGACCAGCTTCGCGAGCGCGGGCCAATTTGGCGTCGAGCTTTTCCTTGCCGCCGAGCAAGCAACGACCCGGAACACGCACGTCGTCGAGCACCACTTCAGCAGTGTGCGACGCCTTGATGCCGTGCTTCTTGTATTTCTGGCCCTGCGACAAACCCTTGGTGCCGGGCGGAACGATGAACGACGCCTGACCGCGGCCCTTCAGCGCCGGATCGACGGCCGCCACCACCACGTGCACATCGGCGATTCCGCCGTTGGTGATCCAGGCCTTGGTGCCGTTCAGCACCCACTCGTCGTTCGCTTCGTCATACACCGCGCGCGTACGCAACGACGACACGTCGGAACCCGCATCGGGCTCGCTCACGCAGAACGCACCGAGCTTCACGTCGTCAGCGGTTCCGTAACACTGCGGCACCCACTCGATCACCTGCTCGGGCGTGCCGTTACCGCTGATGCCAGCGGCCGCGAGACCCGATCCCATGATCGCCATGCCGAGGCCTGCGTCGCCCCAGAACAACTCTTCGATGGCCACCGGCAGCGTGAGACCACTCGGGTCGCTCATCGCGTTCATCATGAAGTCGATGCCGTACAAGCCGATCTTGGCGGCCTCTTGCACGATCGGCCACGGGAATTCCTCGCGGTCGTCCCACTCCTCGGCGGCCGGGCGCATGACGTCCTTCGCGAACTCGTGCACCCAGTCCTTCAGTTCGATCTGGTCTTGGTTGAGAGTGAGGTTGAACTCGGCCATGGGGCGAGGTTACCCGTCGGTAACCGGGGGCTCCACCCGAGCCTGCAACGTCCCGGAAACCCCTGCCAGACTGGGACGATGTCCGAGCGCACACCCGTCTTCAGCCTGCGCGGACTCATCGTCGGCCTGGTGGCCGCCTCGGCCGCTCTGCACCTCCTCATCGCACCGGGCCGCGCGCACGGTTGGGCACTCGAGGGCGCCGGCCTGGCCGCGGTGGGAGTGGTGCAGATGACGCTGGCCGTGGTGATGGTGTTCACGGCGCGGCGGTCGGTGTCGATCGTGTCGATCGTGATGCTGGCGCTGCCCATCGTCGCGCTCGTGGTCACGCGCACCGCGGGTTACCCCTTCGGCCCGTACGACGGATACGCGCCCGATGTGTCGAGTTACGACGGCGTGTCGATCGCACTCGCTCTCGCGGCGTTGTCACTCATCGGCGGATCGTTGCTCGCCGGTCCGCACCTGCTCGGTCGGGCGGCGCCGCGATTCGACACTCTCGCTCCCCTCGCGATCGTCCTCGCCGCCGTACCCGGCCTCGCCGTCAGCGGATGGGTCGACGATGCGTCGTACGTGGAAGGGCAAGCGCACGTGCACGGTTCGATGACGATGTCGACCGGAGTGGGCGCGGCCGCGCAAGAACTCACGATCGAGCAACGCAACGAGTTGGCCACTCAAGTGAACGCGGCGCGCAAGTTCACGGAGTCGGTGCCCACGTTGGCCGATGCGTTGGCTGCCGGTTGGTTGAAGGCCGGCGAACCGGCCGTGGGTGGCGGGCAAATGGTGGTCGATCCGACCGTCGATCATCGCGAGTTGGCGTTTGATCCGTCGCGGCCGCTCGGAGTTCTGTACGCGTCGGGCGAGCCGAGTGCGCCGGTGGTGGGTGTGCAGTACGCCGCGTGGTCGGAGACGATGTCGCCGCCGTCGGCGTTCGTGGGTCAAGACCTCATGTGGCATCTGCACACGGGCACGTGCGTGATCGACGGGCCGAGTGGCGAGTACGCATTGCCGATCGACGAACCGCTCACGGGCGTGGGGTGTGCGGGCGTGAACGGTGAGCGCATCGACACGGTGTCGTTCATGATGCGCGCGTGGGTGGTGCCGGGTTGGGAGAACCCGTTTGGCACGTTCGCCCACGACCACCCCGCCCTGCAGTAGCCCCCTTGGTGCTTCTGGTGGCACTTTCGTCTCGGTTTTCGCTCATTTCTGCCACCAGTTCTCGTCGCCCTTCTCCGAGCCATCGAACGTTCTGATCACTTCGCGAATCTTCCCGCCGCGCAGACGCTCGCCATACCAGCCGCACTCGAGGCACTCCACCGGCCGATCGGGTTCGTCGCCGTACACGATGCACCCGGCCAGGACGATCTCTCCGCGGGCCGCGCGCTCGAAGTCGTCATTGTTGGGGAACCCGATGATCACGGGCACGAC
>JBEAXP010000120.1:0-26131 GCA_041159745.1 Actinomycetota bacterium
GATTGCTTCGGCCGATCCGAGCACGCGGTCGAACCGGGCGAGATCGCGTTGGGCTTCGTGCATGGCGTCGCGAGCCTCGTCGGTGGAGACGCGGAGATCGGCGATGAGCGGGCGGGTCTCCTGACGGAGCGCCTCGACTTCGTGGCGGAGGGCCCGCAGGGTGTCGTGTGCACGCAGCAGTACGACGACCAGGGCCGCGAATCCGAAGGCGCACAGCACGGCGGCCAGAACGATGGCGAGTTCACCGGCTGTCATGAGTCCATTGTGTCGGTTGCGGACCGATCCGCGCCATACCCGCTCGGTCGGTACCAGACTCGGTCGGCCAAGGCCTCGGGCAGGAAGTCCTGGTGGCGGGCCGGATCATCGTGGGTGTAGTGGTAGTCGACGCCATGGCCCAGGGTGGCCGCACCTTGGTAATGGGCGTCGCGAAGATGGGCGGGCACCTCGGCCACCGCTCCGTTGCGGATGTCGGCTCGAGCGGTCCAGATGGCGTTGGCGACCGAATTGCTCTTCGGAGCGCGCGCGAGGTGCAACGCCGCCTGGGCCAGGTTGAGTTGAGCCTCGGGCAGGCCGACGTGCTCGACGGCCTGGGCGGCCGCCACCGCGACCTGGAGCGACTGCGGATCGGCCAGGCCGATGTCCTCGCTGGCCAGAATGATCATGCGACGGGCGATGAAGCGCGGATCCTCTCCGGCCTCGAGCATTCGCGCGAGGTAGTAGATCGCGGCCTGCGGATCGCTGCCCCGCATGCTCTTGATGAAGGCGCTCGTCACGTCGTAGTGGTCGTCGCGTCCGTAGCGCAGGGCGCTGGTGCTCAAGGCCTGTTCGACCCGAACCAAGTCGACGGAATTCGGGTGAGCCAGAGCGGCCGCCACCTCGAGCGACGTCAGCACCTGGCGGCCGTCTCCGGCCGATCGATCGACGAGGAGGTCGATGGCGTCGTCGCTCGCGGTCGTGGACAAGGCTTCGAGGCCGCGCAGGACGAGTGTCCGCGTGGCCGAAGTCGACAAGGGCTCGAGGCGGAAGAGAGTGCTCCGGGAGCGCAACGGTGCATTGACTTCGAAGAACGGATTCTCGGTCGTGGCGCCGATGAGGGTGATGGTGCCGTCCTCGACCGCCGGAAGCAGGGCATCTTGCTGCGATTTGGAGAACCGGTGGATCTCGTCGAGGAAGAGAATCGTGCCTTGATCGTGCAGGCCCAGTCGCTCGCGAGCCCTGTCGATCACTTCGCGAACGTCGCGAACTCCGGCCGTCACCGCCGACAACTGTTCGAACGCGCGGGCGGTCGAACCGGCGATGGCCAGGGCCAGGGTCGTCTTGCCGGTCCCCGGCGGTCCCCACAGGAGAATGCTGGTGAGGCGATCGGCTTCCACGAGGCGGCGCAGCGGCTGACCGGGTCCGACCAAGTGCTCCTGTCCCACGACGTCGTCGATCGATTTCGGACGCAGACGAGCGGCCAGCGGGGCTCGGTCGCGCAAGCGCTCCCGTGCGGCGGCCGAGAACAGGTCGTCGCTCATGGCAACAGGCGGGCGAACGCGCGCTGATAGGCGGGCCGGCGCCAGTCGATGACGCAGTCAACGAGTTCGTGCGGGGTCATCCATGTCCACGACACGAACTCACGGTCGTCCGGACGTGGTGTCACATCGTCGGCGTGGGAATGCGCATGGCCGTGGCCGTGACCGCCGTCGTGATCATGGCCGTGGTCATGGGACGTCGGATCGGGAATCACCCCGAAGAGGAACCACCGTTGGATCTGTCCGCGAACCGGATCGTCTCCGCGGATGTCCTCGGGCCACTCATAGGCGATCCAATCCGGAAGTTGGTCGACCAGACGAACGTGTGAATGGTCGAGGCCGGTCTCCTCCTGCATCTCCCGCCAGGCCGCGTCGATCGGCTCCTCCCCCGCGTCGATTCCACCCTGGGGCAATTGCCATGCTCCGCGCGGATGCTTGCGCTCGAAAGCGAGGAGACGACCGTCGTCCCGCCGAATGACGATCACGACACCGGCCCGGAAGGACTGCGAGCTCATCGGTACGCGATCGACACGAGGTCAGACCTTCGGCGGAAGAGTTCGGATTCCGAGTTCTTCGAGTTGCTTCGCCTCGGCGCGAGTGGGTGCGTTGGTCATCGGATCCTGTCCGCTCTGCGTCTTGGGGAACGCGATCACCTCTCGAATGTTCTCCTCGCCGGCGAGAATGGCCACCAGGCGGTCGAGGCCGAACGCGAAACCGCCATGCGGCGGAGCGCCGAACGTGAACGGCTTGAGGAAGAAACCGAACTTGCGGTTGGCTTCTTCCTCGGAGATGCCGAGAGCGGTGAACACCTTGCGTTGCATCTCGGGTTCGTGGATACGAATCGATCCCGAACCCAGCTCCCAACCGTTCAGCACGAGGTCGTACGCCATGGCGCGAACCGACAGCGGATCGGTCTCGAACTTGTCGAGATCGTCGGGGTGGGGTCGGCAGAACGGGTGGTGGCCGGGCTTGGGCCGTCCGGTCTCCTTGTCGACGCCCACGAACAAGGGGAATTCGACGACCCACACGTAGCGGTACGGGCCCTGGTGCACCGGCGGTCGCCCGAGATCGTTGCGCAACTGACCCAACACTTCGCACGTGGTCATCCACTCGTCGGCCACGATGAGCACGAGGTCGCCCGGCCGGGCCGAAAGCGCGCTCACGAGCGCCGACTGTTCGGCCGCCGACAGGAACTTGGCGATCGGGGAATCGAGACTGCCGTCGGACGCGACCTTGAGCCACACCAGGCCCTTGGCTCCCATCTTCTTGGCTTTGTCGGTGAGCGCGTCGAGCTTGTTTCGACCGAACTCCTCGGCACGGCCCGGAGCGCAGATGCCCTTGATCGATTCGGCTCCCGCGAAGGCCTTGAACTCGGTGCTCCCGAAAATCGCGGTGAGTTCGACGAGCTCCATGCCGAAGCGCAGGTCGGGCTTGTCGACGCCGAAGCGGTCCATGGCCTCGCGCCAGGTGATGCGCTCGATCGAAGGCGGACGCTCACCGGTCACTGCCTCGGCGGCCGACAGGACGGCCTCACTGATGGCGGCGAGAACGTCGTCCTGAGTGACGAAGCTCATCTCGGCGTCGAGTTGCATGAACTCGTACTGCCGATCGGCGCGCAGGTCCTCGTCGCGCAGACAGCGGGCGATCTGGTAGTAGCGATCGATGCCGGCCACCATGAGCAACTGCTTGAACAACTGGGGGCTCTGCGGCAGGGCGTAGAACGAGCCGGGCTCCTTGCGGGACGGCACGAGGAATTCGCGCGCCCCCTCGGGGGTGGACGGCACGAGCATGGGTGTTTCGACTTCGACGAAACCCTGGCGCTCCATGGCGGCTCGAACGGCCGAGTTGACCTTGGCGCGAACCCGGATGTTGCGCTGCATGCGCTCGCGGCGGATGTCGAGGTAGCGGTACTGGAGTCGAACGTTCTCGTCGACGTCGTCGGCCCGTGCGTCGATCGGGAACGGCGGCGGGTCGGCCGATCGCAACACTTCGACGGTGCAGTCGCCGATCTCGATCTCGCCGGTGGCCAGGTTGGCGTTGACTGTTCCGGTCGGTCGGGCGCGGACGGTGCCGGTGATACGCGCGACGTACTCGCTACGCAGGTCGACGCCGTCGTCGATGACGCACTGCACGATGCCGGAGTGGTCGCGCAGGTCGACGAAAGCCAACTTGTCGCCGTGTTCGCGGCGCTTGGCGATCCAGCCGCACAGGCTCACGGTCTGTCCGATGTGGGACGAGCGCAATTCACCGCAGAGGTGTGTGCGCATGGTGGTCTGGGAGGGGTTGACGCTCATTGGCTTTCCTTGGGGGTGGTGGATGGCTCGGAGGTTCGAACCACGCGAAGCACACTGTCGAGAAGACTCGAACGGGACACGGTGAACTGTTCGCCGCCGTTCATGGGTCGAACCACGGCTTGCTGGCTCGCCTGCTCGTCGGTGCCGATGATCACTGCCACGCGGGCGTTACTGCGATCGGCGGCCTTCATCTGACTCTTCATCGAGCGATTGTCGTAGGCGCGATCGGCTCGGAGGCCGGCCGACCGGAATTCGTCGGTGAGCACAGTGGCCTCGAGGCCGCCCGTGGTGTCGATCACGAAGACGTCGACCGACGACGGGCTGGCGGCGAACACGCCCTCGTCGTCGCACGCGAGCAATGTGCGGTCGAGACCGAGGGCGAATCCGATGCCGGGAGTGGCCGGACCGCCCAGGTCTTCGACGAGACCGTCGTAGCGACCTCCTCCGCCGAGCGCGTTCTGCGCCGAGTCGAGGGTGCCGCCGGCGTATTCGAACGTCGTGAAGCGGTAGTAGTCGAGGCCGCGCACGAGTCGCTCGTCGCGGGTGTAGGGGATGCCGAGTGCGTCGAGCCCGACGCGAACACGGTCGAAGTGCTCGGCGGCGGCCGGGCTGAAGAAATCGTCGATGCGTGGTGCCGACTTCAGTACGTCGGCATCCTCGGCGCGCTTCGAATCGAGCACGCGAAGCGGATTGCGAACCAACGTCGCGCGCGTCTCCTCGGCCAGGTCGGACGAGTGCGCGGTGAAGTGCTGACGCAGGGCCTCGGTGTATCGCTGGCGGTCGGCGGGCTCGCCGAGACTGTTCAAGCGCAGTGTGACCTGGCGAAGACCGAGCGACTGGAAGAACCGCCATCCGAGCGCGATGACCTCGACATCGACCGACGGGTCGGTCGGTCCGAGAACTTCGATACCGACTTGGTCGAACTGACGGAATCGGCCACGCTGCGGTTTCTCGTAGCGGAAGTTGGGACCGCTGTACCAGGCCTTCCAGGGCAGGGTCGGGCGGTGCTGGACGTAGGCGCGGCACACGCTGGCGGTTTGCTCGGGGCGCAACGCCACGTGCCGCTCCCCTTTGTCGACGAAGTCGTACATCTCCTTGGTGACCACGTCGGTGGCCTCACCCACGCGGCTGAACACCCCGATGTCCTCGAGGAGCGGAGGAATGATCTGCTCGTAACCGGCCGCTTCGACCGTGTCGGCGAAGACCTGCACGAATCGGCGCCAGCGGGCCGACTCGGGAGCCAGGATGTCGCGCATCCCGGGGCTGGTCTGGAATTCGGGCACCCCACGAGGCTACCGGTCGGCCCCGAGGGGCCCCGAGACACTTCGGTCCGCTCGACGGGCGGGTCGTCGGTACGCCTCGTTCAGTTGGCGGCGGTCTTCTGAACCACTCGGTACGCGTCGTAGACGGCGTCGATCTTCTTGATGGTGCGGATCACGCTGTCGAGGTGGCTCGGGTCGGCGAGCTCGAACTCGAAGCGCATCTTGGCGATTCGGTCGTTTCCGGTGTGAGTGCTGCAGGCGACGATGTTCACGTGTTGCTCGGACAGTGCGTTGGCCACGTCGCGCAGAAGGCGACTGCGATCGAGGGCCACCACTTCGACGCCGGCGCGGAACACGCGTCCGGTGGCCGAACCGTCCCATTCGACATCGACGAGCCGAGCCGATTGGTCGTGGGCCAACGATGCGGCGTTGGCGCAGTCGGTGCGGTGAACGCTCACGCCGCGGCCGCGAGTGAGGAATCCGATGATGTCGTCGCCCGGCACCGGCGTGCAGCACTTCGACAGTCGGACGAGAACGTCGTCGAAACCTTCGACGTGAACCCCGGTCTGCGTGCCGCCGCGGCGCAATTCGTTGGGGTGCAGAACCGACATGGTGAGCCGCTCCTCGGCTCCCTCGCTCTTGAAACGGTGGGCCACGCGTTGCGAGATCGCCTTGGCGCCCAGCTGGCCATCGCCCACCGCGGCCAGCAGCGATTCGACGTCGGCGTAGCCGTGCGACACGGCCTCTTCCTGGAAGAACTCGCTCTCCATCACGTGGGAGATCGGAAGACGTTCGAGCCGGAACTCGTTCTCGAACGCTTCGCGACCCAGTTCGATGAGGTCGTCGCGTCGTTCGCGCGAGTACCACTGGCGGATCTTGTTGCGGGCCTTCGGTGAAGCGACGAAATCGAGCCAGTCCTTCGACGGGGCCGCGGTGTCGACCTTGGAGGTGAAGATCTCGCAGGTGTCGCCCGATTTCAACTCGTGGGTGAGAGGCACCAATCGGCCGTTGACGCGTGCACCGATGCACGTGTTGCCGATTTCGGTGTGCACGCAATAGGCGAAGTCGACCGGGCACGCACCGAGCGGGAGGGCGATGACACGACCCTTGGGGGTGAACACGAAGATCTCGTCCTGATCGAGGTCGGTCTTCAGGCTCTCCATGAACTGGGCCGGATCGGCGATCTCGCTCTGCCAGTCGATGATGCGATTGAGCCAGTCGATGTCGGGCGTTTCGTCGCCGGCCTTGTAGGCCCAGTGGGCGGCCACTCCCCACTCGGCTCGCTGGTGCATCTCGCGGGTTCGGATCTGGATCTCGAGCGGCTTCCCGCCCGGTCCGATGACCGTGGTGTGGAGACTCTGGTAGAGGTTGAACTTCGGCATCGCGACGTAGTCCTTGAAGCGGCCCACGACCGGCTTCCAATGGCCGTGAATGCAGCCCAGGGCCGCGTAACAGTCCTTCACCGAGTCGACCACCACTCGGATGGCGACGATGTCGAAGATCTCGTCGAACTCCTTGCCTTTCTGGATCATCTTCTCGTAGATGCTCCAGAGATGCTTGCCGCGACCGGTCACGTCGGCGGTGATGTTGAGATCGCTCAACTGACCGCGCACGTCGGCCATGGCCTTGGCCAGGTAGATGTCGCGTTCGGGGCTCCGTGTGGTGACGAGGTGATCGAGTTCGGCGTAGCGCTTCGGGTAGAGGGATGCGAACGCCAGATCCTCGAGCTGCTGCTTGAGGCCCTGCATACCGAGTCGGTGGGCCAAAGGCGCGTAGATCTCGAGCGTCTCGTTGGCGATCCGCTGCTGCTTCTCGAGTGGCATCGAGGCGATGGTGCGCATGTTGTGGAGCCGATCGGCCAACTTGATGATGAGGACCCGCAGATCCTTGGCCATCGCCACGAGCATCTTGCGCATGGTGGCGGCCTGCTGCGCCTCCTTGGAATCGAACTGGATTCGCTCGAGCTTGGTGACGCCGTCGACGATGGCGGCGACTTCCGAGCCGAACTCGCGGTCGACGTCGGTGACGGTGATCTCGGTGTCCTCGACGGCATCGTGCAGGAGGGCGGCGGCGATGGTGGTGTCGTCGAGGCCGATATCGGCGACGATCTTGGCCACCGCCAGCGGATGGTTGATGTATCCCTCGCCGCTCTTGCGCGTCTGGTTCTGGTGGGCGACTCGAGCGACTTCGTAGGCCTTGGCCATCAGTGCCGTGTTGGCCTTGGGGTGCCGACGACGGTACGACGACAGAACCTGGAACAACTCGTCGTCGGGTGTGCTCTGGTGCCGCCGCCAGGGCAGCAATCGGGTCACCGTCGACATGGGGCCTCCGGTGCGTCCGACATCAGAACTCGAGAAGGGATTCGATTCGCCGTTGACCGAGAACCGATCGGCCGTTCAACGCCTTCAATTCGATGAGCATTCCGAGGCCCACGATGGTGGCGCCGAGAGTTTCGACGAGACGGCACGTGGCGGCCGCGGTTCCGCCGGTGGCCAGAACGTCGTCGATCACGACCACACGCTCTTCGGGGTGGATCGCATCGCGATGAATCTCGAGTTTGTCGGTTCCGTACTCGAGTTGGTACTCCTCGCGCACCACCGCCCAGGGCAACTTGCCGGCCTTGCGGACGGGAACGAAACCCGCGCCCAACGACACGGCCACCGGGGCTCCGAGGATGAAGCCGCGGGCCTCGATGCCGATGACTCGGTCGACTCGCTCGGCGGCGAAGCGACGGGCCAACTGGTCGACGGCATCGGCGAGGGCCGGACCGTTTCCGAGCAACGGTGTGATGTCGCGAAACGTGACCCCGGGCTTGGGGTAATCGGGAATCGCCCGAATGTGATCCGCCAGCGACTTCGAGGTCATGGAGGCAATCTACCGACGACGCTTCTTGCGGGGTCGCGGAGGATGCGTGAGAACGGACGTGGCCGAGAGGTCGGCGCTCAGAACCTCGCCCGAGGAGGCCTCCACCCGCTTGACCGCGCGACTTCCCGCGGGCAGGCCCGTGACCACCATCTGCTGGAGCGCGGTGCCGGTGACGTGGGATCCGCGGAGGGTGGCGAACTTCGGCTCGCGCTCCTTGAAGAGGGCGTACAGAGGTGTGGCGATGAAGACCGACGAATACGCGCCAGTGGTGACGCCGACCAGCAGGGCCAGGGAGAACTCGCGCAACGCGATGGCTCCGAACACCCCGCTGCCGAGCACCAGGAGCGAGAGCACCGGGAGGATGGCCGCGATACTCGTGTTGAGCGAGCGCATGAGCACCTGGTTCGCCGACACGTTGACGATGTCGGCCACCGGGACGCGCGTGCCGCTGAAACGCTTCACGTTGTCCTGCACCTTGTCGAACACCACGATGGTGTCGTACAGCGAGAAGCCCAGAATCGTGAGGAACGCCACGATCGTGGCCGGGGTGACCTCGAATCCGGTGAGCGAGTAGATGCCCACGCTCACGAGCACGTCGTGGGCCATGGCCAGGATGGCCGACAGGGCCATGCGCCATTCGAATCGCCACGCGATGTAAAGCGACACGAGAACGAGGAAGATGACCAGAGCGCGAACGGCCTTCTCGGTGATGGTGCGACCCCAGGACGAGCTCACCGAACTGACCGACACGTCGTCGACCGACACCCCGGCCGCCTCGGCCAAGGCGATCTGAACGGCCGAACGGACCTCGGACGGCTCGTCACCCACCTGGATGCGGACGAACTCCTCGGTGCCCGACGTGAGGGTCTGGATCTTGGCGCTCGACGTCTCGACACCGTTCTCGTCGAGGACGGACCGAGCCGCATCGATGTTCATGGTCGAGCTGGCCGGGACCTGCCAGGCCACACCACCCTCGAAGTCGATGCCCAGATTCACGCCTCGGGTGAACAGCGAGACGAGCGAGATGACGATGAGGGCGAGAGAGAAGGCGAAACCGCGACGACGCTTGCCGTAGAGGTCGAACGACGTCTGGCCGTTGTACAAACGGCCCCACAGCGACTTGGAAACGACGAGGTCACTCATACCGCAGCTCCTGTTGCGACGTCGGTCGTACTGGTCGGGCCGCCGGGCGATGAGTCGACACCCAACGCGCGACCGCCGCCGAAGCGTCGTCCACGGGCGATCAGCAGCATCGTGGGGCGGGTGAAGAACCACGCCACGACGATGTCGCACAGCGTGGACAGTCCGAGGAAGAACGCGAATCCGCGCACCGAACCGACGGTGAGGTACCACAGCGTGAAGGCGCCGATCAGCGACACGATGTCGGCGGCGATGATCGTTCGCCAGGCCGACTTGAAGCTCCTCTCGGCCGAGTTCCGCATCGTTCGGCCGGCTCGTACCTCGTCCTTCAGTTTCTCGAAGAAGACCACGTACGAGTCGACGGTGACGCCGATCGACACGATGATTCCGGCCGCACCGGACAAGCTGAGAGCCAATCCATTCGTCTTCGACAGGAGCGAGATGACGCTCCATTGAATGGCTCCGGACACGATGAGACCACCCACGACGACCAGTGCCAGGGTTCGGTAGTAGAAGAGCATGAAGAGCAACACGAGGGCCACGCCGATGAGGCCGGCGATGATCGCCGCCTGGAGCGAGTCCTCACCGAGCGTGGGAGACACGGTCTGGACGGCCTGGACCTCCAGACGGACCGGGAGAGCCCCGCTCTTCAGAACACGCGCGAGGTCCTTGGCCTCCGACTCGGAGAAGCTGCCGGTGATGTCGACTCCGCCGCTGAACGACGGTTGGTTGACGGTCGGGGCCGATTGAACGACTCCGTCGAGCACGATGGCCATGCGGCGAGTCGGGCAGGTGGCTCCACCGCTGAAGCATTGGGAGGCTCCGATGTTCCAGAGATCGGCACCCGCGGCGCCGCCCTTCAACGTCACGCGCACTCCCCATCCGCCTTGGACGATGTCGGCCTGGGCGTCGCTGTTGAACACTTCGCCGCTCGCGAAGGCCGGTCCGAGTTGGTAGATCTCGCTGCCGTCGGCGTTGCGGGCGATGATCGTCGCGGTCGGATCGCTCGGGTCGCCTCCGGCCAGATTGGGGTCGACGGCCGCATCGGTGGGGACGACGGTCGTGGTCGAAGCATTCGGGTCGACGGGGACGGTGGTCGTGGATTCGGCGGGAACCGATGTGGACGATTCGGCGGGCGCCGCCGCGACCGCGGTGGAAGCGGGAACGGTGGTGGTGGGTGTTCCCATGGGCCGACGAGACGGTCCGGGAGACGCGGTGGCCGGCGGAGCCAATGTGAGCGAGATCGGCGGGGCCGACACCGCGGTCGTGGATGAGGCTCCGGTATCGGCCGGTCCGGTCGTGGTCGAACCACTGGCGTCACCCGTCGGAACGCTCGCGGGAGGGTTCTCGTTGGAGGTGATCGGAGTGGCGGCCAGAACCGGACGCAACAACACTTCACCGGTGACCTGAACGAGGCGGATCGCCTCGTCCTGATTCTCGACACCGGGCAGGTTGACGACGATGGCGTCGCCTTGGCGGATGATCTCGGGTTCGGCGACGCCGAGCGAGTCGACACGCTCCCGGATCCGCTCGACCGCGATGTCGAGCGACTCGGAGTTGTACTCGCCCACCGGCTCCTGGGTCACCGACACTCCACCTTGCAGGTCGAGGCCGAGCGACGGTTCGTTGCCAGCGGCGAGAGTCGCACCGATGGCCAGAGCCACCACGGAGAGGAAGATCGCCAACGAGGTGGCGAGACGACGGCTCACCGAATCACTCTTCCGAAGCGGCCGACTCGGGACCCCCGGCCGGCTCGGCACTCGGGTTCACCTTGCGGGCGATGGCGGCTCGGGAGACACGGATCTCGACGTTCTCGGCGATCTCGAGCCACACGACGTCACCGTCCATGGCATTGACGAAGCCGTACATTCCCGAATTGGTCAGGATCTCGTCGCCTTCTCCGATCGACTTCTGCATCTCGGCCGTCTCGCGCATCCGGCGGCGCTGCGGCCGAATCATCAAGAAGTACATGGCGAAGCCGATGAGGGCCATGAAGACCAGGGTGAACACGAAACTGCCACCCGAATTCTGGGTGGAGTCGTTGGAGGCGAGAAGTGCGTTGAACATGTCCGTCCGTTCGAAAGGCAACCTGTGGAATGTTAGTGCCCGGTCGCTGAACCAGGCCGGATTCGCCCGGTTCAGCCCCAGGTGGCGAGCACCGAACGGCGCATTTCCTCGAAAGTTCCGGCCTGGATGGCCGACCGAGCACGACTCATCAGGTCGAAGGTCCAGGCGATGTTGTGGAGCGACACGAGCCGGGAGGCGGTGGGCTCGTTCACCTGGAACAGATGGCGGAGGTAACCGCGCGTGTGTCGATTGCACACGTCGCACGGACACGAGGCGTCGATGGGCGATTCGTCGAGAGCGAAACGGGCGTTCTTCACGTTGAGCCGACCCTCGTTGGTGAGTGCCGTGCCGTGGCGACCGAGTCGCGTCTGCATGACGCAATCGAATTGGTCGACGCCGAGCGAGATGGCCTCGACGAGAGAGGCCGGATCACCCACCCCCATCAGATAGCGCGGACGATTGTCTGGGATCGCTTCGAGCGCGGCGGCCAGGGCCGGAACCATCTCGTCGCGCGTCTCCCCGACCGAGAGGCCTCCGATCCCGTACCCGTCGAAGTCGAGTGCGACGGTGCGCTCCGAACTCTCGCGGCGCATGGCTGGGCTGATGCCGCCTTGAACGATGCCGAACAAGGCTTGGTCGACACGGTTGTGATGACGACGAGCGCGTTGGGCCCAGGCCGAGGTTCGCTCGAGGGCGAGTCGAACGACGTCGGGTGGCGACGGCAACGGCGGACACACGTCGAGGACCATCTGGATGTCAGCACCCAGCTTCTGTTGAACCTCGACGGCGAGCTCGGGTGTGAAGCGATGCGAGCTTCCGTCGTACGTGGACCGGAAGGTCACTCCGTCGTCGTCGACCTTCGGTTCGAGCGAGAAGATCTGGAAGCCGCCGGAGTCGGTGAGCGTGAGTCCTTTCCAGCCGGCGAACCTCCCGAGACCGCCGAACCGCTCGACGGTGTCGGCGCCCGGGCGCAACATGAGGTGATACGTGTTTCCGAGCACGATGTCGGCCCCGAGGGCCTCGTAGTCGGATGCGCTCAGGTACTTGATCGCTCCCCGGGTGCCCACCGGCATGAAGCACGGCGTGCGATACGAACCGCGGGCGGTGCGGGCGATGCCCGTCCGCGCCGCGCCGTCCTGAGCGAGAAGGGTGAATTCGACCGGATGCATCAGCGGGACAACAGCATGGCATCGCCGAACGACAAGAAGCGGTACTCGTTCCGCAGGGCCTCGTCGTAGAGGTGCCGCCAGCGCGGCCCGACGAAGGCGTCGATCATGAGGAGCAGTGTCGTGCGGGGCAGATGGAAGTTGGTCATCAGCCGGTCGACGACCTTCCACTCGTAGCCCTGACGGATGAAGAGGTTGGTGCGACCCTCGAGTCGCTCGGTCGTGGCGGCAGATTCGAGGCTCCGCACCGACGTCGTGCCGATGGCCAGGACTCGTTGTGCGGCGAGGCATCGTTCGAGAACGTCGGGCTGCACCGAATACCACTCGCTGTGCATGCGGTGTTGGGTCGGGTCGTCGGTGCTGATGGGGGTGAACGTGTCGCGGCCGACGATCAACTCGACCCGAAGGATCTCGACGCCCAATGCTTCGATCGCGGCGAGGAGTTCGGGCGTGAAGTGCAGTCCGGCCGTGGGAGCCGCGGCCGAGGCCGCCCGACGGGCGTACACCGTCTGGTAGCGAGTCGGTTCGTCGAGACGTGTCGTGATGTACGGCGGAAGCGGAACCTCGCCGAGGCGCTCGAGGAGATCGTCGACACTCTCGCCGTGGGAATCCGACGGGTGGAGTGTGATGTCGAACGTGTCGTCGTTGCGCGAGCGTCCGTCGAAGGTGACCACCGGACTTCCGTCCCGATCGTGCAGGACCTCTCCGGCCTTCAATCGACCACCGGGACGGATCATCGCCTCCCATCGCGCGCGGTCGTCGCTCAGCGCCTCGAGCAGCAGCAGTTCGACGCGACCGCCGCTCGATCGCTGAACGTGCAAACGGGCCGGAAGCACCCGTGTGTCGTTCACGACCATCACGTCGCCGGGTTCCAGGAATCGCGGCAACTCGCGCACGATGGTGTGCTCGATTCGCGCGCGATGATCGACGAGGAGTCGGGCCGAGTCGCGTGGCTCGACCGGAGTCTGGGCGATGCGCGACTCGGGGAGGTCGTAGTCGTAGTCGTCGATGCGCATCAGAACAGAGCGGGCGGCCCTCCGTCGGGCAACGGAAGTCCGAGGTGTTCCCAGGCCGACGCGAGCGCCACCCGACCCCGGGGAGTCCGGGCCAGGAACCCCCGCTGGATGAGGAACGGTTCGTAGACGTCTTCGACGGTCTCGGGCTGTTCGCCGACGGCGATGGCGAGAGTCGACAGCCCGACCGGACCGCCGGAGAACTGCTGACAGATGGCCGACAGAAGCTGACGATCCGACTTGTCGAGCCCGGCGCCGTCGACGCCGAACACCGCGAGTCCCCGATCGGCGGTGTCGCCGTCGATCGCGACGAGGCCGCCCACTTCGGCGAAGTCGCGGACTCGCCGCAACAGACGGTTGGCGATACGGGGTGTGCCGCGGCTGCGGCGGGCGATCTCGTGAGCGCCGGTGGCATCGATGTCGAAACCGAGAATGTTCGCCGCTCGACTCACGATGGACGTGAGCTCGTCGGTGTCGTAGTACTCGAGTCGGGCCACCAAGCCGAAGCGATCGCGCAACGGGCCGGTGATCATGCCGGTGCGCGTGGTGGCTCCGACCAGAGTGAAGCGCGGCAAGGTGAGCCGGATGCTCGAAGCGGCTGGCCCCTTTCCGACGACGATGTCGATCTGGAAGTCCTCCATGGCGGGATAGAGGATCTCCTCGACGGTGCGACTCAGGCGATGGATCTCGTCGATGAAGAGAACGTCGCCGGGTTCGAGCTTGGTCAGGATGGCGGCCAGATCGCCGGCCCGTTCGAGGGCCGGGCCCGACGTGACGTGCAGGCGCGTTCCCATTTCGGCGGCGATGATCACCGACAAAGTGGTTTTTCCGAGGCCGGGTGGTCCGGCGAACAACAGGTGATCGACGGCCTCGCCCCGGGCTCGAGCGGCCTGCAGGACGATCGCCAACTTCTCCTTGAGTTCGCGTTGACCGACGAAATCGTCGAGCCGACGAGGGCGCAACCCGACCTCGTCGAGGCCGTCGGTTCCGTCGTCGTTGCGACTCACTGGGTCGAGGAATTCATCCCGCACGACGGGCTCCGAGGTTGGCCAGGGCCGAGCGAAGGATGTCGGCCGCGTCGGCATGTTGGGACACGTCGACGTCGCGGAGAGCGTCGCGCACTTCCGATTCGGTGTATCCGAGTCCGAGCAGCGCCGTCCGCACATCGCCGACCGACGAGGAGTCGCCAGTACGGGCGGGTTCGTCGATCGTCGGGACGTCGAGACGATTCTTCAGTTCGACGAGGAGCCGTTCGGCGGTCTTCTTGCCCACTCCGGGCACGAGGGTGAGGGCGGCGATGTCGGACGAAGCGACGATGTCGACGAGTGCACGGGGTGTGTGGGTCGAGAGAATCGACATCGCCATGGCGGGTCCGATGCCATGCGTCGCGATGAGAACGCCGAACGTCGCGCGCTCGTCGCGCTGCAGGAACCCGAAGAGGGTCTGGGCGTCCTCGCGAATGTGATGATGGACGTACAGGAACGCGGGCGAGGTCGGTTCCAACTCGGCCAGGGTGCGCGGCGTGACGTGCACGAGGTAGCCGACTCCCCCGACCTCGACGAGTGCGAGTCCGTCGGGCAAGCGCTCGACGACGGTGCCGCGCAGACTGCCGATCACGACTTGGCTCCGAGAGCGGCTCGCACGCGCTCGCGAGTGGGTGCCACGGCGAGATAGCAGAGCGCCAGAGCGGCGGCGTCGGCGGCATCGGCCGGACGCGGAGGCGAACTCAATCCGAGACGCCTCTGCACCATGGTCTGCACCTGAGACTTGTCGGCCCCGCCCCAACCGGCCACCGAGTCCTTCACCTGAGTTGGCGTGAACTGCACGACGTCACAGCCGAAGCGCTGGGCTTCGGCCAGAGCCAAGCCGCTCACCTGAGCCGTTCCCATCGCGGTGCGCGTGTTGTTCTGGAAGAAGACCTGCTCGACCGCCACGGCATGGGGACGAAACTCGTGAAGAAGGGCGATCAGATCGTCGTGGATGCGTCGCAAACGTTCGGGCAGCGCCTCGTGGGGATCGGTGCGCAGGACACCCAGCGACACCGCCTTGGGGGTGGCCTGGGCCTCGATCACCGCGTAGCCGCACCGGGTCAGACCTGGGTCGATGCCCAGAACTCGGCGCCCTACGAACATGCGTACGATCCTACCCACCCGGTCACGGGCCCCCGGCGGATCCGCCTGTCAGCGGGCGGAGGCGAGTGCGGCGGTGAGCTCGTCGACCGACCGGAAGGTCAGGCCGGCCAGGGCTCGATGGGCGTAGCGCACCGTTCCCCCGGCGTCCACCACGAACACGCTGCGACGCATGAATCCGAGGGGTCCGAGGACCCCGTACGAACCAGCGACCTTCTTGTCGACGTCGGCGAGGAGCGGGAAGCGGAAGCCGTGCTTGTCGGCGAACTTCTCATGACTCGCGACGTCCTGGGCCGAAATGGCCAGGACGACGGCGTCGAGACCCTCGAACTGGGCCAACTCGTCGTTGTACGAGTTCAACTGCTTGGTGCAGACGGGTGTGTCGTCTCCCGGGTAGAAGACCACGACGACCGGGCGGCCGCGGTACTCCGAAAGCGAATACGACCGACCCCCCGTTCCGGGAAGAGAGAAGTCAGGGGCCTGATCGCCGACACCGAGAGCCATGGTTCGCCTTTCGTCGAGAGAAACGAGTCGTATCAGCCGACGCTCTCCAACATGTCATCGGAGATGTCGAAATTGGAGAACACGTCCTGGACGTCGTCGTTGTCCTCCAGCGCCTCCATGATCTTGAGGATCTTGCGCGCCGTCTCGGCGTCGGTGACTTCGATCTGCGTCGACGACACCATGGTGGAATCAGCCGACTGAACACCGAGGCCGGCCGATTCGAGGGCCGCCTTCACGTCGTAGACGAGCGACGGCTCGGTCAGGATCCGCCACGACGAACCGTCACGAGCGATGTCGTCGGCGCCGGCGTCGAGGGCCGCCATCATCACGTCGTCCTCGGCGGCCGAACCGTCGAGCAGAATGACACCTCGGCGGCTGAACTGCCACCCCACGGCTCCGGGCTCGGCCATCGAGCCGCCCATCTTGGAGAAGATGTTGCGAATCTCCCCGCCGGTGCGGTTGCGATTGTCGGTGAGCGTTTCGACCATGAGCGCGACGCCACCGGGGGCGTAACCCTCGTACACGATCGACTCGTAGGTGCCGCCGTCGTTGACTCCGGTTCCTCGCTTGATGGCGCGATCGATCGCGTCGTTGGTCATCTGGGCGGCCTTGGCCTTCTGCACCACGGTGCGCAGCGAGGCATTCGAGGACGGGTCACCGCCGCCTTCGCGCGCGGCCACTTCGAGCTGGCGGGCGATCTTGGCGAAGAGCTTCCCGCGCGCCTTGTCGGCCGCACCCTTCTTGTGTTTGATGGTTGCCCATTTGGAGTGTCCGGACACGGTTCACCTCACGGCTAGTTGGGACTCGACGAGGTCGAGGAAGAGACGATGGATACGCGAGTCGGGCGTCAACTCCGGATGGAACGACGCCGCCATGATGCGACCCGACCGAATGAGGACGGGTGCATCGTTCCAGGACGAGAGAACTTCGACGTCGCTCCCCAATTCCTCGATGGCCGGCGCGCGAATGAAGACCGCATGGAACGGCGAGTCGAGCGACGTGACCTCGAGATCGCACTCGAACGAATCCACCTGCCGTCCGTAGGCGTTCCGTCGGACGGTTGCATCGATCGCGGAAAAGGAAATCTGATCGTCGCGTCCGTCGAGGATCCGGGACGACAGAAGGATCATTCCCGCACAGGTCCCGAACACCGCCAGTCCCGCCTCGATCGCGGCCGTCAAAGGCTTCGCCAGACCCGACGACACGAGCAGGTTGCTCATGGTCGTGCTTTCGCCTCCGGGCAACACCAAACCATCGAGGTCGCGAAGATGCTCGGGGCGGCGAACTTCGACAACGTCGACGCCGAGGGCGACGAGCTTCTCAGCGTGAGCGGCGAACGCGCCCTGGAGTGCCAGGACACCGATGCGCGCCATGGCCTGGGGGCCTCGTCACCAGCCGCGCTCCGCGTAACGCTGGTTGATCTCGTCCATGCCGATGCCCGTCATGGGCGCACCCAAACCGCGGCTGACCTTGGCCAGGATGTCGGGATTGTCGAAGTGGGTCGTGGCCTCCACGATGGCCTTGGCTCGAATCGCGGGTGTCTCGCTCTTGAAGATGCCCGAGCCGACGAAGACGGCCTCGGCGCCGAGTTGCATGGCGAGTGCCGCGTCGGCGGGTGTGGCGAGTCCGCCCGCGCAGAACAGAGGAACCGGCAGCTTGCCGGTGCGGGCGATCTCCTGAACCAACGGAAGCGGCGCCTGAAGCTTCTTGGCCCAGTCGAACAACTCGGCCGAATCGGCCGTGCCGATCTTGCGAATGTCGCCCAGGATCGAACGCAGGTGACGAACGGCTTCGACGACGTTGCCGGTGCCGGCCTCGCCCTTGGAGCGGATCATGGCCGCGCCCTCGGCGATCCGACGCAGCGCTTCGCCGAGGTTCGTGGCACCGCACACGAACGGAACCGCGAACTTGTACTTGTCGATGTGGTGAGCCTCGTCGGCGGGTGTGAGCACTTCGCTCTCGTCGACGAAGTCGACTCCGAGCGACTGCAGAATCTGCGCTTCGACGAAATGACCGATGCGAGCCTTGGCCATCACCGGAATCGAGACGGCCTTCTTGATCCCTTCGATCATCTCGGGGTCGCTCATACGGGCGACGCCGCCGTCCTTGCGGATGTCGGCCGGAACACGTTCGAGAGCCATGACGGCACACGCACCGGCATCCTCGGCGATCTTGGCCTGCTCGGGTGTGACGACGTCCATGATGACGCCGCCTTTCAGCATTTCGGCGAGACCGCGCTTGACCGGGAACGAACCGGTGACCGGAGACGAAGACATGGCGTCAGGCTAACGGTGAGGCGAAGGAGCCGAGCGATCGATTGACGGGCCGGGCGTCACGGCCAGTCGACGTCGTCGAGCGCCTGACCGGCCGGAACCTCGACCGCTTGGCCCTTTCGGATGAGCTGTACCCAGGTTCGCCCCGGCGTCAGCTCGATCTCGGTGCCGTCGTCGGCGGTCAGCGTCCACCCGGAGTTCTTGTCCGCTCGCGACCAGGTCCCGACCACCATCGAACCTCCGGTGAACACCCAGGCCGGGCCTTCACCCGTCGTCTGGGCCTCGGGGCTGCGCGAATCGGCCACGCTGGTCTTGTACTCGCAGACGAGGACGACGACGTTGTGCGTCGAAACGCGGGTTCCGTCGGCCTCCACATGCGGGTCGTTCTTGTGGCTCCGCAGGTACGTGCCGGAACGCTCGTCCCATTCCCAGGACGAGCGCATGTTGCCGTCCATCTTCAACTTCACACCGGCCGCCGGTGCTCCCGGCACCGGTGCATCCGGTCGGCGATACGCGAACTGGGCCGATGGCCGGCCGCCCCTACCTTCTTCGGCGGCCCAGATGGCCGACGTCTTCGTGAACAGGTTGTGGGGAGCGCGCTTGTCGGACGATCGGTAGTAGCCGCCGTTCGGTCCGGCCTCGGCAACGCTCATGTTCACGAGGTCGCTCTTGTTGATGAGACTCGTCACGGTGGCGTTGCCGCCGCTCCACACGAGCAGCGGACGATCGAGACTCGTGCCGAGACTGATGTCCTGTGTGCGGCCCGAACGAATGGGCCCCACCGGATCGGAAGCCTGCGAGTGGAAGACCGCGGCGAAGCGGGTCCACGATTCGACGTTCTCCTCGTACACGATGTCCGCGGCGACCAGGCCCGACTGGGGCCAGGCGCCCGGCGCGTTGTCGATCTTGGCGATCAGGGCGGGGCGATCGACCCAGGCCGCGTCGGTGATCGGCAGTCCGGTGAGCGGATAAGTCGGAAGTTCGACGGCCACCGTCGTCGTGGTCACCGCGATGGACGGCGCGGGGGCGGTCGTCGCGACGGTGGTGACCGCTGACGACGGTACGGTCTCGGCCGCCACGGTGACGGTCGCGCCTTCTCCCCCGCCGCATGCGGCGAGCAGGACGGCCGACGCGGCGATGAGACTCGCAAACCGGACAGCCGCAGTCTTCGGCGATGAATTCATCAGAGTTCCTTCAACAGTGCGATGCGCTCGTCGAGCGGCGGATGCGTGTCGAACATGCGATGGAACCAGCCGAGCCGTCCTTCGTCACGAACTCCGGACAACGGTTGCTCGATCCACATGTGGGCGGTGGCCATCGAGGCCGAATGCGTCGCGGTGTTGTCGGCCTTCAGCTTCTCGAGAGCCGAGATGAGACCGGGCGGATAGCGGGTCATCTGGCAGGCCGAGATGTCGGCGAGAGTCTCGCGACGACGACTCACCGCCGCTTGCATCGCCCGCGCGATCAGAGGTGACAACAAGAGGAGCAGGAAACCGAACACCGCCAAGGGGTTGCCGGAGTTGTTGCGGTCTCCGGCACGATGGGCGCGTCCACCGTTCCACCACATCATCCGGATGGCCAAGTCGGTCATGATCGCGACCGTCCCCACCAGCGTCACGGCGATCGTGCTCACGAGGATGTCGTAGTTGCGGATGTGCGACAGCTCGTGGGCGATCACACCTTCCAGTTCGACCCGATTCATCTGGTCGAGGAGACCGGTGGTCACGGCGATCGCCGCGTGGCGCGGGTTGCGACCGGTGGCGAAGGCATTGGGCGCCGCGTCCTCGATCACGTAGACGCGCGGCTTGGGAAGACCGCTCGCGATGCACAGACCCTCCACGAGGTTGTGCAGACGCTGATAGGTCTCGGGATCGGCCGGCTTGGCCCGACTGACGGCGAGGGCGATGGAGTCGGACTTCCAGTACGAGCCCCACGCGATGGCCAGGGCGATGATCGCCGAGATCAGGAGTGAGAACGGCCCGCCGCCCGAGAGGTAACCGACGACTGCTCCCACGGCCACGACGAAGAGCACGAAGCCGGCCACCAGAAAGGCCGATCGGCGTTTGTTGGAACGAACTGCGTCGAACATCGGGTCAGAAGGAAACCGAGGGCGGATTCTGGGCGGCTTCCTCGGCCTCGAAGAACTCGCGACGCGGGAAGGTGCCGATCTTGGCGACGATCACGGTCGGGAACGTGTCGAGTTTGTTGTGATACGAGAGAACCGAATCGTTGTAGAACTGACGGGCGTAGGCGACACGACTCTCGGTCGCGGTGAGCTCTTCTTGAAGGTTGAGGAAGTTCTGGTTGGCCTTCAGATCGGGGTAGGCCTCGGACAGCGCGAACAGCTGACGCAGCGTTCCCGTGACGAGGTTGTCGGCGGCGGCCTGTGAATGAGGATCGGACGGCGCGGCCAGGGCCGAGTTGCGAGCGTTCACCACGGCTTCGAGGGTCTGGCGCTCGTGAGAGGCATAGCCCTTGACGGTTTCGACGAGATTCGGGATCAGGTCGAGGCGACGCTTGAGCTGGACGTCGATCTGGGACCACGCGTTGTCGACGGTGTTCCGGGAGCGAACGAGGCCGTTGTACGTGATGACGACGTACGCGAGAAGCAACGCCACGACGACGAGGACGATGATCAAGGTCATCGTGGCAGTTTACGGCGCAACCAGGCGCTCAGGAGGGCGCCCAGATGGCGAACCACGCCGAGAATGCGTCGCAACTGGAGAAAAGTGCTCGGTTCGTCGGCGGGAAGTTGGGATGCGATGACCGAGCGGTAGCGCTCGACATAGGCCCGGGCCAAGTTCTCCATCGAGAATTCACGCGCCCGCTCGAGGCCCTTCGCCTGCAGAGCATCGGCGAGGTGGTCGTCTCCGAGAACTCGCACGAGCGCGTTGGAGAGCGCGACGTCGTCGGCGGGCTCGACGAGAAGTGCGTCCAACTCGTGCGTCGCCACGTTCCGGTAGCCGTCGATCGAACTGGCGACGACCGTGGCCCCGGCGGCCATGCCCTCCAGGAGAACGACTCCGAAACTCTCTCCACCCAACGATGGTGCGCAGAAGACCCGGGCTCGACTCAATCGCTCGAACTTCTCGGCGTCGGTGATGCGGCCCAGCCATTCGATTCGAGTGTCGTCGCCGTACTCGCGTCGCAATCGAGCGGTCTCGGGTCCGTCGGAAGCGATCCAGACCTGCAGACCGGGATCGTCGATGAGACGGACCGCGCGCAAGAGGATCTCCAGCCCCTTGCGAGGCTCGTGTCGGCCGAGGAACAGGATCGCCCGTTCGCGGGCAACGGCGGATGATCCGTCGAAACGATCGAGTTCGACGCCGTTGGGAAGGATTTCGTACTCCTCCCCGAGATAGCGCTGAGCGAGTTCGCGGGCATCGACCGACACCGCCACGCGATGGTCGATCGACTCGGCCAGCGAACGCACGACCTTGTTGAGGTACTTGTAACTCGCGCTGTCCCCGGCGGCGTGGAACGTGGCGACGATCGGTGCCATGTGCATCATGAGAGCCGTCAAGGTGGGCCCGGGCGAGAGCGGCTCGTGCAGATGGAGGACGTCGAACTCCTCGTCGCGCAGAACGCGAATGGTGCGGAGAGCGGCGGCCGGGTCGGGTGCGATGGGTGCCACGGAGCCATTGGCGGCGGTCGGAAGCGAATCGCCGAGAGGCGTCACGAAGGTGTCGGGAGGTGCGCCATCGCAGGGTCCGAGGACGCGAACCTCATGGCCGATCTTGCGCAAGGCCCGAGCCAGACCCAGCACCTGACCTTGCACTCCCCCGGGAAGTGTCAGCGAGTAGGGACAGATGATGCCGATGCGAAGGTGTTCGTTCGGCGGCATCCCCCTCAACCTACCGAGGTCGCAGAGTCCGTTCGGGTGGCGTTACGGTGACCTCGTGACTCTCCCTGCACTGTCTCTCGTGGCGACACCCACCAAACGGCGGCCGGTGATCGAGTTGGCTCGGCGCGCCGAGGAACTCGGCTTTCCCGCCATCGCCTGCCCGTCTCTCGGAAGTGCGCTCGGACTCTGTGCGAGCCTGGCCCACGAGACGTCGTCGATCCGCTTCTACACCGCGATTCAGGGGATCTACGGATCGACTGCCCACGAGATCGGCACGTTGGCCAGCCACATCCACGAGACCAGCGGGGGACGATTCGCGCTCGGCCTCGGAGTCAGTCACGAGCCGATGGTGAGAAGGCTCGGGGTGCAGGCCGGTCGACCACTGAGCGACATTCGCAACTACGTGGAAGCACTTCGGGCCAACGAGAAGTACTCGGGTGAACTGCCGCCGATCCTCCTGGCCGCTCTCCGCGACAAGATGCTCGATCTGGCGCAGGAAATCGCCGAGGGAGCGTTGTGGGCCAACGCCAGCCACTCGTTCACCGTCCAACAGGTGAAGAGAGTGAAGAAGGACCGGGGTTCGTTCCGATTGGCCAACATGATCCCGACGGTCATCAGCGACGATGTGGAAGCGGCCAAGGCCGTCAATCGCAAGACCATGATCAACTACGTGCGTCTGCCGAACTACCGCAACTACTGGCGCTCGGCCGGCTACGTGGAAGAGATGGACGCCGTCGAGCGGGTCATCAAGGATGGCGGCGATGTCACGACGGTGATGTCGGATCGGTGGTTGACCGATTGCACCTTGGCCGGCTCGGCATCGGCGGTTCGCGACGGACTCGAACGGTGGTACGACCTCGGCATCGAACCGATCGCCGTCATGTCGAGCACTTCGGGCGGCCAGGTGAAGGCCGTGGCCGAACTCTTCGACGCCTATTCGTGATCGAGCCGGTGCGGGTAGCCCGGATCGGACGGCCAGTTGGGTTGCAGCAGGTGCCATTGCTCGGGGGCCCGACGAATCAGGAACTCCAATTCGTCGGCGAGCAATTGAGTGAGCCGTTGCACGTCCTCGCGCAATTTCCCTCGGCGGTCGTTCGGTAGAGGCGGTCGAACCACGGCTTCGTGGCCGCGTCCACGGAAGTACACCGCCGCCGGAATCAACGGGGCGCCGGTTCGAAGGGCGAGCGTGGCCGGTCCGGCCGGCAAAAGCGTGCGCTCGCCGAAGAAGTCGACGGCCGTCGACGCACCGGAAATGAAACGATCGGACAGGAGGCACACGACTTCGTTGTTGGCGAGAGCCCGCAGGACGGCTCCCCCGGCATCCGGGCCGAGTGGCACCACCGTCATCCCGAAACTGCGTCGCAGCGACGCGAACCATTCGAACAACTCCGGAGGATCGAGCGACTCGACGACGACCGTCATCGCCAGACCGCGATCGGTGAACCATCGTCCGGCCCATTCCCATCCACCGAGGTGCGGCAGCGCGACGATGGCCCCTTTCCCGGCCTCGAGTGCGGGTGCGAGGTGTTCGTCGTAGCCCCGCAGGACGATGCCCTCGCGAACCTCCTTCGCCGTGAGCGACGGAAGCTTGAAGCTTTCGACGTAGTACCGGGCGTAGTTGTCGAACACCTCGCGCACGAGGCGACGGCGCACGGACGAGGATGCCGAGGGCAGCACGCGACGCATGTGCCGGTCGACCATCTGACGTTTGTCGGCCAAACCGACCGCGGCCGGCAGTCCCACCAGCGACGAGACAGCCGAGGTGAGCGGCCCCGGAACGGTTCGCGACAGGAGCGAACCGAACTTGTAGCCACCGACGACGACACCGTCGGTGACCGCACGCAAGGGAGAGCGGTCGGTCACGTCTGGCGGCGGAGGAACTCGCGTCGGCGGGTCACGCGCCGAGCCCGACGGCTCTGTCGACGCGAACGCTTGAGTTCGATGCGAGCCGCTGTCACCGGTGCGACGGCGGCCTGCTTCCAGACCTTGACGAAGCGCTGCACCGCGGTGACGGCCACGAGCACGAGCATGAGCCACATGATCGGAACCAACAGCGCCGGGAACAGCAGACCGAGGCAGAGGAGGATGATTCGCTCGGCTCGTTCCATGATGCCGCCCTTGGCGCTGAGTCCGAGCGATTCGGCCTTGGCCCGTTGGTACGAGATCACTGAACTCAATGCGAGAACGGCCATGGGAAGGAGGGCCATGTGGGCCGACTCCTCCGACGCGAAGTACCAAGCGACGCCGCCGAAGAGCAAGGAGTCGGTGACGCGATCGATCACGCTGTCGAAGAACGCCCCCCGCTGACTGGAAGTGTTGGAGGCCTTGGCCAAAGCCCCGTCGAGGAGATCGGGCAGTGCGGCCAGAATCACCAGGAGAAGACCGAGCGCCAGGAACCCGGCGCCGATGGCCACGGCGGCGCCTACGGCCACGACCAGGCCGACGACGGTCAGGTGGTCGGGCGACAAACGGGTTCGCCGGAGACGGTCACCGATGGGTTTCACGGCGCGCTCGACCGGCGCGCGCAGGTGTCCATCGAACATGGGGACAGTCTACGAAATCGGCGGGGTCGGCGGAGTCGACCAGGACCCCCGGTCGAGGATCATTCCCAGGTTTCGTCGGCGTCCTGCACGAGTTTCTGTACGACCTCGCCGTCGATCGCGTCGACGAGGACGAGGCCACGGCGCTTGGGCGGGTCCTCGTCGGAGTAGCAGAGAACTCGCCAGGTGGGGCGGCTGCGAAGACCGCGCCAGACCTGTTGGGCCGAGGCATGACCGATCGCGAAGCCGACCGCTCCCCCGGCCCGTTCGAGCGCCTCTTGCTCGTCGATCCGCATGCGCCAACCGGAAGACAGACAGACGAGCCCGAAGACGACGAGCACGATGCCGCCCGTCGCCAAGCCTCCGTTCAGGAGAACGGCGTCATCGCGAACCGTCGAGAGAACGGCAACCACGAGACCACTGGCGATGTAGATGTAACCGGGGATTCGACGGCGACTGTTGTCGGGAAACTGGAACGGGGCGACGTGATCGACCGCATTCAGGTCGTCGGGAAGCCGATCGACGTGCTCGTCGGCACGACCCTCGGAACCGGGTGTCTCGCTCATCGACCCTCGACCTTAGGTCCATCGACGACACGAGCCCACGCTCGTCTGATCCGATCGGCCGTGACATCCAACGCCTCGGGAAGTTGACGAGTCGAGGCGGTTGCGGCGAGGAAATTGCCGTCTCCGATCCATCGCGGGACCACGTGCACATGGACGTGATTGCGAACACTGCCGCCGGCCGCGGGTCCGAGGTTCGCGCCCACGTTGATTCCGGCCGGGGCGTACTCGTCGGAGATCACACGAGTGGCCGCGACGACGGCGTCCCAGAGCTCCCGATGCTCGTCGGTCGTGAGCGTGTGGAGGTCGGGAGTCTGACGGTACGGAAGCACGAGGAGGTGACCGACCGTGTACGGATGCAGATTCATCAGAGCGAACACGTTGCGACCACGCCAGACGATGAGCGACTCCTCGTCGGACCGGTTCGAATCGAGGATCTCCCGGAAGACGCTCCGGTCCGAATCGGAACGAGCCTCGAGATAGCGGCTGCGCCATCCGGCCCAGAGAGCCTCGTGCATGTCAGAAGGCCGCGACGCTGACGTCGGAAGCCAGGCGGTCGACGAACGCGGTCAGAGGCACGTCGCGTTCGACGTCGGCTCCACGTGCGTTCACTCCCACGGTTCCGTTCGCGACGTCGGAGTCTCCGACCACCAGGACGTACGGAATCTTCTCGATCTTGCCGTTGCGAATGCGCTTTCCGAGTTGATCGTCGGCGGCCACGACTTCGGCTCTGAATCCGCGGGCGGCCATGTCGCTCGCCACCCGTTCGGCGTATTCGTGGTGGGCCTCGGCGACGGGAAGAATCCTGACCTGCACCGGTGCGAGCCAGGTCGGAAACGCGCCGGCATAGTGCTCGACGAGGACGCCGAAGAAGCGTTCGACCGAGCCGAACAAAGCGCGGTGCAACATGATCGGCCGCTGGCGTGACCCGTCCGGAGCGACGTACTCGAGTTGGAA
>JBEAXP010000070.1:0-9960 GCA_041159745.1 Actinomycetota bacterium
CGGTCACCGTCGTGGTCATTCAGGTGGTCGCCGTGTACGCGCGCTACATGCGGGCGTCGCTGCTCGAGGTTCTGAACAGCGAGTACATGCGCACGGCCCGATCGAAGGGCATCAGCGAGCGTCGGGTTCTGGTTCGTCATGCTCTGCGCAACGCGCTGATTCCCATCGTCACCGTGGCGGCCATCGACATCGGCGCCATTCTGGGCGGCTTGATCATCACCGAGCGGATCTTCTCGTATCCGGGCCTCGGCGACTTCTTCCTCGGGGCCTACGACAACGGTGACTTCCCCCAGATGATGCCTTGGATGTTCTTCTTCACCCTCGTGGTGATCGCTTTCAACCTCCTCGCCGACGTCCTGTACGCGGTGCTCGACCCGAGGATCCGACTTGGCTGACGAAGCAACGCAGAACTCGCCCGAGGCCGCCTCCACCGTCGATTCGTCGGTGGGTTTGCGGGCCGAGTCCATGTCGCCCCGGCGCATGGCGGTGCGCCGCTTCGTGAAGCACCGTGCCGCTCTCGTGTCCTTGATCATCCTCGGTTTGATGGTGCTGTTCATCCTGTTGGCGCCCATCACGGCTCGGTACGGAGTCAACGAGGCCGTCTTCAAGACGAGTCCGGAGAATCCGAACTCCTTCCTGAGTCCCCGGGGCATCGCCTGGCTCGGTACCGACGACATCGGTCGCGATCTCTACAGCCGGCTCATCTACGGCCTTCGGGTCTCGATTCTGATCGGCTTGGCGTCGGCCTTCTTCGGGACGATTCTGGGCGTTGCCATCGGCGCGGTGGCCGGACTGCGTGGTGGCTGGATCGACGACCTGTTGATGAGAGTCACCGATCTGTTCCTCGCTTTCCCCTTCCTGGTGACGCTCCTGGTTCTGCGCAGCGTCATGTCCAACGTGCCGTGGTTGAAGCCCATCGTCGGCAATCCAACGTCGATCCGCTTCGTCGTGATCCTGTTCGTTCTGTTCGGTTGGATGGGCGTGGCTCGTCTGATGCGAGGCCAGGTCCTCGCGCTCAAGGAGCGGGAGTTCGTCGAAGCGGCCCGGGCCCTCGGAGCGAGCAACACCCGCATCGTCCTGCGCCACTTGCTGCCCAATTCGGCGGGGCCGATTCTGGTCGCGCTCACCTTCGCGGTGTCCGGAAACATCATCGCCGAGGCGACCCTCGGATTCTTCGGGTACGGACCGCAGCCCGGGGCCGGAGCCACCTCGCTCGGCAAATTGGTCGGCAGTGCGAAGGGTGCCCTCCTGCCCGGCTACTGGTGGTTGGTCGTCTTCCCGTGTGTCGTCCTGATCCTGGTCTCGCTCTGCGTGAACTTCGTCGGCGACGGACTGCGTGATGCGACCGACCCGAAGCTGGACGGGAACCGCTGATGTCCAGCGAACTCGTCCTGTCGCTTCGCGACTTCCGCGTCACGTTCCCCACGTTGTTCGGTGACGTCCAAGCCGTTCGAGGCGTCGACCTGGACGTTCGGGCCGGGGAGATCGTCGGCGTCGTCGGCGAGTCCGGATCGGGAAAGTCGGTGACGTTCCTCGGCCTCATGGGTCTGCTGCCGAAGGGGGCTCGTATCTCCGGCTCGGCCACCGTGAACGGCATCGAATTGGTCGGTGCTTCGCGGCAGGTGATGCGGGAGGTCCGCGGACGCAAGGTTGCCATGATCTTCCAGGATCCGCTGTCGGCGCTCAATCCGACCCACCGCATCGGAAACCAGATCGTGGAGATGATCCGGGCTCATCAGGACGTGAGCAAGGCCGCCGCCATGGAACGGGCCATCGAGCTGCTCCACGACGTCGGGATACCGCAGCCGAAAGAACGAGCCCGCCAGTATCCGCACGAATTCTCGGGTGGTATGCGGCAGCGCGTGATGATCGCGATGGCGATCGCGAATGATCCCGACGTGTTGATCGCCGACGAGCCCACCACGGCTCTGGATGTCACCGTTCAGGCGCAGATACTCGAGATCCTGCAGAAGATCCAGGCCGAGCGGCAGGCGGCGATCGTTCTCATCACGCACGACCTCGGCGTCGTGGCTCGGGTGGCCGACCGGGTGCAGGGGATGTACGCCGGCCGAGTGGTCGAACGGGGTCCGGTCGCTTCGCTGTACGACCATCCCTCGCATCCGTACACGCAGGGCCTTCTCCGTTCGTTGCCGACCGTGGGTCGCGACCGCCTGGTACCGATTCCGGGATCGCCGCCGAACATGATCGAACCGCCGTCGGGTTGTGCGTTCCGTGTTCGCTGCCCACATGCGATCGATCGTTGTTCGCTGGAGATCCCGACCCTGCGACCCGTGGGCGATCTCGAGTCGGCTTGTTTGCGAGCCGACGAGTTGAAGGCGGTCCGATCATGAGTGTCGAGCCGATCCTCGCCGTCGACGGCCTCGTCAAGCACTTCACGGTCAAGTCGTCTCGTGGGGTTCGCTCCTACAAGAACGTGGTCCAGGCGGTCTCCAACGTGTCGTTCTCGGTTCGCCCGGGCGAGACGTTGGGTTTGGTGGGGGAGTCGGGGTCGGGTAAGACCACCGTGGGTCGGTGCGTTCTCCGTCTGGTCGAGCCGACCGCCGGGTCGGTGCGCTTCCAAGGCGAGGAATTGGTCGGCCTTCGGCCCGATCGTTTGCGCCAACTTCGACGCGACATGCAGATCGTCTTCCAGGACCCGTACGCATCGCTCGATCCGCGTTTGACCGTCGGAACATCCATCGCCGAACCACTCGAGGTTCAGAAGATTTCCGGTGACCACCAGACGCGCGTGAAGGAGTTGCTCGAATTGGTGGGGCTCTCGCCCGATCACTCGCGGCGCTTCCCGCACGAATTCAGCGGCGGTCAACGGCAGCGAATCGGTATCGCTCGGGCCCTCGCCTCGAATCCGAAACTCCTCGTTCTCGACGAGCCGGTGTCGGCTCTCGACGTGAGCATCCAAGCCGGTGTCGTCAACCTTTTGGCCGATCTCCAGGATCAGCTCGGACTCGCATACGTGTTCATCGCTCATGACCTGTCGGTGGTTCGGCATGTCTCGCACAGCGTCGCCGTGATGTATCTCGGCAAGTTGGTCGAAGTGGCCACGGCCGAGACGCTCTACGAGCGGGCTTCGCATCCCTACACCCGGGCGTTGTTGTCGGCGATTCCGGTGCCCGATCCGGGTGTCGAGCGGGGTCGCCGGCGAATCATGCTCGAAGGCGACGTCCCGAGCCCGATCAACCCTCCTTCGGGCTGTCGGTTCCGGACCCGGTGCCCGAAGGCCCAGGAACACTGCGCGGTCGAGGAGCCCGCCTTGGTCGACCGTGGCCAGGGGCACCCCGTGGCCTGCCACTTTCCCGACTGAGCCAGTAGAGTCGTTGGCCGTGCGCGACTTCATCATGTACCTCATGGTCGTCATCAACGTTGTGTCCACGATCGGCATGATCGCGGGAATCCTCATGCACAGCGGCAAGGGCGGCGGTTTGTCCGACATGTTCGGCGGCGGCGGTGGCGCGGCTCTCGGATCGGCGGCGGCCGAGCGGAACCTCAACCGCATCACGTTCGTGTTCGCTCTGGTCTGGACCGTTTCGGTTCTCAGCCTGGGCTTTCTCCTCGTGCGGTGATCGGCTCCCGGCTGTATCGTTCTCACTCCACGTCGAAGTGGCGGAATAGGCAGACGCGCTAGCTTGAGGGGCTAGTGATCGTAAGATCGTGGGGGTTCAAGTCCCCCCTTCGACACCAGTGACACGTCCGTCACGTGGTCTCCCACGACGGGGTTGACTACCGTGACTGTGTGAAGTCGGCCGCTCGCATCGCTCTGGTCCTGGTCTGTCTGGGCGTCTCGGTGGGCTGGAAGTCGAACGACGAGACCGTTTCCCCACAGGACTCCGACCGTGCCGCTTTCGTCGTCGGGGGTGTCACGGCGCCCGCCCGTTGGGGGTCGTCGGTCGTCCGGATCATCACCGGCGGCGGAAGCCTTTGTTCGGGAACCCTGATCAGCCCGTCGTGGGTTCTGACGGCCGGGCACTGTGTGGAAGGTCGTGCGACCATTTACACGGGTTCCACGGACGTGGCGTCACTCGTGTCGGCGGGTGGAGCCACCGGAACGGCCCACCCATATTTCTCGATCACCAGCCTGTCGATCCGGTACGACTTCGGCTTGTACCGTCTCGATTCGCCCGTATCGGTCGATCCGACGCTGCTTCCGGGCCTCGCGTCGTACGACGACACCTGGGCCTGGCAAACCGGACGTGTGGTCACGGTGATCGGCTGGGGTCGAACGCAGGCGGGTGGCGCGGTGAGTTCGACGCTGCAAACCGCCGATCTGAGCGTGGTGTCCGACACCGACTGCACCGAGCTGGATCTCGCGCTCGGAAACATCTACGACTCGTCGACCGCCATGTGCTCGCGATCGACGATCTCATCGGCTTGCAACGGTGATTCGGGCGGGCCGCTGCTGGCCCTGGGAACCGACAACCAGTACCGAATCGTCGGTGTCACGAGTTACGGTCCGGTGGATTGCATCGGCCATTCGGTGTCGGCGTGGGTGCCGGCCGGATTGGCGTGGGTGCGTTCCATCACCGGTCTCGAACTCGGGGGTGCGTCGGCCATCTCGGGCGGTCTCGCCGTCACGCGAATCTTCGGCGCCGACCGCTACGAGACGGCGGCCGCGGTATCGGCCGACTGGCGGACGACCGACGAGGTGTTCATCGCGACCGGTACCAAGTTTCCGGATGCACTGGCGGCCGGAGCCGCCGCGTCGCGCTTCGGTGCGCCGCTCCTCCTGGTCGACGCCAATGGAGTGCCGACCAGTACGACTCTCGAACTGCAGAGACTCGCACCGAGCAAGATATACGTGGCCGGTGGAACGGCGGCCGTCTCGGCAGCCGTGTTCGATCAACTGCGTTCGCTGGTCTCCGGTGAAGTGATTCGAGTCGGGGGTGCCGATCGGTACGACACCGCGCGTCTGTTCACTCAGACCGCTTGGGTCGGACGAACCAGTCCCGTCGTGTGGGTGGCCAGCGGACGGGATTTCGCCGATCCGCTCATCGCGTCGACCGCGGCGGCGGTGTACGGCCGGCCCTTCGTTCTGGTCGATGGTCTGGCTCCGCTGCCGGAGGCGACGCGCCAGTTGCTCTCGGTCCTCGCTCCCACCACGATTCGACTGGTCGGCGCGCCCAGTTCCTTCTCGTCTTCTCTGCTCACGAGTTTGCGGGCGATCGCCGGCGTTCTACCGATCGATGCGCTCGACGTGTCCGACCGTTCGGCGGCGGTGTGGGATGGGCTGTCGATTTCGAAATGGGCCGCCCTGGCGACGGCTGCCAATTTCCCGGATGCTCTGGCCGCCATTCCCTTCTCGTCGCTCGATCCGGTGTCGCCGTTGATGCTGGTTCCGTCGAACTGCGTGCCGAGCACCGTTCGCTCGCAGATCGCACGACTCGGTGTCGACAGTCTGGCTCTCTTCGGCGGGCCGGCCGCCCTGGCCGAACCGGTCGAATCGCTCACGTCCTGCTGAATCGGCCCCGCTGGCAGATCAGCACGCGCCGAGAATCGCGGCCAGCAGAGCGTCGTACTCGTCGTGGGCGGTGAACTGGGGAAACTCGCGCCGCACGTTCTCAGGGGCGTGGAACAGGAAGCCGGCGTCGGCTTCGGCGAGCATCGCGGTGTCGTTGTACGAGTCGCCGGCGGCGACCACGCGGTAGTTCAGAGCCTTGAGCGCTGCCACCGCGTGGCGCTTCTGATCGTTCATTCGCAGCTCGTAGTCGATGATCCGATCGTTGTCGACGACCAGCCGATGGCAGAGCAGGGTGGGCATCCCGAGGAGGCGCATGAGTGGCTGTCCGAATTGCTCGAACGTGTCGGACAGGATCAGAACCTGCGTTCGGCTTCGCAGCTCGTCGAGGAAGGCGCGGGCTCCGGGCAGCGGGTCGAGCGTCCCGATCACCTCGGAGATCCTCGACATGGTCAAGCCGTGACGATCGAGGATCTCCAGACGGCCGCGCATCAGCACGTCGTAGTCGGGCTCGTCGCGAGTCGTCCGGCGCAGTTCGGGGATGCCGGTCGTCTCGGCGACCGCGATCCAGATCTCGGGGACGAGAACCCCTTCGAGGTCGAGGGTCACGACCGTTTGAGTGCGGGATGATGCGACGGCCATCAGCGTGCCCCGGTCGACTGGCGAATTCGTCCCTGGAACCAAGCCAAGGCGTTCTCATGGCGCGGACTCAACGGACCGGCCTCGTAGACGCCGGCATCGAGGTTGCGCTGCACGAGTTCGGCGATGGCCTGATCTTCGTCCAGCGTCACCTTCGACATCTCGACCATCGAGGCCATCTTCTCCTCGGACACGTCGTGGGCGAAGTAGTCGTAGACGACGGCGGTGCGCGTCGATGACAGCGGGACGATGCGCTCGATGTTCATGCCATCGGCGTAGACGTTGATGGCCAAGTTCGGATACCGGAACAGCCAAACACCCGCCGACGTCGAACCTTCGATCGGCCCGGCCCGATGGATGCAGCACGTTTCATCGAGAACCTCCACCGAATACGTCTTCATGTCGACGGCCGAATTGAGAAGGGGGTGCAGGAGTGGCACGTGGTAGCCCTCGAGGTAGTTGTCGACGTAGGTCTTCCAGTTGCACTCGAGCGTCCGGACGACTCGCTCGCCGTACGAGAACGATGCGAAGTCGTGTCGTCGAACCGCGTCATCGAGCGAACCGAGAGTCGTGGTCAGCGACGGCGCGTTCTGGTCGAGGTTGACGAAGACGAGTGGGCCCCAAGTCTCGACTCGAATCGGGCGCAGCGCATGGTCCTCGGGCGATGGCGCTTCACCGAAGTCCCGCGCCGACTTCAACGAACCGTCCCAGGAGAACGCCCAACCGTGATAACGGCACACCAGGTTTCCGGTCTGGCCGCATCCGGGCCATTGGATGACACCGGCTCGGTGTGGGCACACGTTGTGGAAACCGCGCAGTTGGCCTTGCGGATCGACCACCACGAGGAGGGGGTAGCCGGCGATCTCGTCGGCCACGTACTGGCCCGGTCGTGACAATTCGGCCGTGACGGCGAACATCAGCCACTCGGTGCCCCAAATGGCGCGACGTTCGTTCTGGTACTGGTCGAGATCGGAGTACCAGCGAGCGGCCAGGGCGCGAGGCATGCGCCCATCGTACGCGCGATCAGTCTCGTCGCCCCAAGACCGCGTGAGGCGGGGGCAGCACGATCGGATGGCCCAACCAGATTCCCACGTTGTCGCCCGAGCGTCCCTCCGGCCCTTCGTCGTGGAGCTGCCGAACCACGTCGGCCACCGCCTCGGTGGGCATCCACGAGTCGATTTCCTTCTGTGTGGCGGGGCGGCCGCGACCGAAGAGAACCGCTTCGCGCATCATCTCGCTGTCGGTCGCACCGAGGCAGATGTTGTTGACGCGAATGCCGTGTTCGCGAAGTTGATGGGCCCAGGTCTGCGTGATTCCGTTGAGCGCCCACTTCGACGCGTCGTAGGCGTCGAAAGGACCGGGGCCGAGCGGTCGACGCGGGGCATCCGACCACGCGCAGCCCTCGGCTCCATCGTGCGACAGGGCCACCGGGAATCCGCAGGTGTGGATGTGGTCGGTGGCGATGTTGATGATGTGGCCGGTGCCCGCGGAGATCATGTGCGGGATCACGAGACGACCGAGCGCGTACGGGGCTCGTGTGTTGACTCGCCACAGTTCTTCGAGATGAGTGAGGGCCGTGTCGATCGGCAGATCGAGCGGGCTGAATCTCACTTGGCCAGCATTGTTGATGAGGACGTCGATGGAGCCGAACTTCTCGATCGTCCGCTCGACGAGGGTTCGGAGCGTCGCGTCGTCGGTGACGTCGCCCCGCATGGCGAGGACATCGATTCCGGACTCGCGAAGTTCGGTTGCGGTCGCGTCGAGTTCGGAGCGAATGTCGACGAGCGACAGCGAATGTCCGGAACGTGCGAAGACACGGGCCAGACCGCGACCGAAACCGACCGCTGCTCCGGTGATCAACGCGACCGGCACGGCGTCAGAGCCCCATGTCCTTGGCGATGATGCTCTTCATCACCTCGGTCGTGCCGCCGTAGATGGTGGTGATGCGCGCGTCGGCGTAGGCCCGGGCGATCGGATATTCGCGCATGTATCCGTACCCGCCGAAGAGTTGCAGGCACTTGTCGGCGACCCGCTTCAGAAGTTCGGTGCACCAGTACTTCGCCGCCGCGGCCTCGGCGGCCGAGAGCCGAGCCGAGTTGAGGGCCAGGACGCAGGCATCCACGTAGGCCTGGGCGACGTCGACCTCGGTCTTCTGTTCGGCCAGCACGAACTTCGTGTTCTGGAACGACCCGATCGTGGTGCCGAACGCCTTGCGCTCCTTCACGTAGTCGAGGGTCCAGCTCACGCAGGCGCGAGCCGACGCCAGACTCGCCACGGCGATCGACAAGCGTTCCTGGGCCAGGTTGCCGGTCAGGTAGTGGAAGGCTCGCCCCTCGTCGCCCAGGCGGTTCTCGACGGGCACCTCCACGTCGGTGAAGAACAGCTCGGCCGTGTCGGCACTGGTCTGGCCGATCTTGTCGAGGTTGCGGCCCCTCTCGAAACCGGCCATTCCTCTCTCGACGACGAGGAGCGACATCCCCGTGTGACGCTGGGACGGGTCGGTCTTGGCGGCGACGATCACCAGGTCGCTGTTGATGCCATTGGTGATGAACGTCTTCGATCCGTTGAGGATGTAGCGATCGCCATCGCGCCGGGCCGTCGTGGCGATGCTCGCGAGATCGCTTCCGGTTCCGGGTTCGGTCATGGCGATCGCCGTGATGAGGGTTCCGTCGGCGATGCCGGGCAACCAGCGATTCTTCTGCTCGTCGTTGCAGATGTCGGTGAAGTACGGCGTGGTGATGTCGTTGTGAAGCGTGATGCCGTTGCCGGCTCCGCCGATGCCGGCCAGCGCCAGTTCTTCGCCGAGGATCGCGTTGAACCGGAAATCCGAGCTGCCTCCACCCCCGTACTCCTCGGGAATGGCCATGCCGATGAAGCCGCTGGCACCGGCCTTGGCGTAGAGCTCGCGGGGGGCGATGCCCTCCTCCTCCCACCGGAGGTAGTCGGGTGCGATCTCTTTGGCGATGAAGGTGCGGAAACTCTCGCCGAAAGCGAGGTGGTCGTCGTCGTACAGTGCGCGGTCCATCAACCCTCCATCACGCCCAGCCGCCCGCGTAGGCGACGAACTGGCCCGTCGTGAACCGACTGCTCCCATCGAGGAAGGCCATACAGAAAGAAGCGAACTCGGTCATGGTGCCGAGTCGGCGCATCGGAACCTGAGCCTCGATCTTGGCCCGCACTTCCGGGTCGGTCGCGCCGCTCGACTTCAAGAAGGCCGGGAAGTCCATGAAGTTGGTGCCGACGGCGTTCACCTGGACGCCGGTGCGGGCGACTTCGTCGGCCACGTTCTTGACGAGCATCGTGGCGCCGGCTCGGGCCGCCGAATAGAGCGGGGCTCCCGGCGTGGGGCGGGCCGCGGAAGCACTCGTGATGATCAGCACCTGGCCCTGGGCCGCTTCGGTCATCACCGGCACCACCGCTCTCAAGAAGTTGTACGGGGCCTCGACACAGCCGACCAGCACTCGGCGCAAGTCTTCGACGGTCGACTTCGTGAAACGTCCGGTGACGATGTCTCCCGAGAAGGCCACGGCCGAGTCGATTCGTCCGAATTCCTTCTGGGCCGTTTCGACCAGGGCACTCGCGCCGGCACCGGCGAGATCGGATCCGCCGGGGACAGAGACCAGCCGGCGACCGAGACGAGAGATCTCATCGGCCAGGCCCACTTCGGCGTCTCCCACCACGAGGTCGAAGCCGCGCGAGGCGAGCTGTCGACACAAGTCGGGTCCGACGTAGAAACGTCCGTCGGCGACGATGGCGACCGGTGTTGGATTCATGGGGCGAAGGTAGTTCACGCCACTAAGGTCGGCCGAAGGGGGAGTGATGGCCAGCAAGCGCATCGACGAGTACGAGGG
>JBEAXP010000126.1:0-4337 GCA_041159745.1 Actinomycetota bacterium
ATCGTCGGTGTCATCGGAATCGGAGCGGTGCTCGTGGCGATCGCCGCCACGGCGTTGCACGGTTTGCTCCGCGATGACTGGCTCGAGGGCACGTTGTCGGGAATCGCGGTGGGCATGTCGATGCTGCCGGAGGAGTTCCCCGTCGTCTTCACGATCTTTCTCGCCGTGGGCGCTTGGCGGATGTCGCGCCACAAGGTGCTGACCAGGCGAACTCCGGCGATCGAATCGTTGGGAGCGATGTCGGTGGTCTGCGTCGACAAGACCGGCACTCTCACGATGAATCACCTGACCGTGGTCGAGGTGGCACGAGCCGGATCGCCACTCGGATCCGTCGATCAGCACGACGCATCACATCGGTATCTCGCATCCATTGGTCGACTGGCCTGTCCGCAAGTGAGCCACGATCCCGTCGATCGGGCCTTCGTCGAGTTCGCGGATGGCTGGCCCTCCGACGCCGACCTCGATTCGACGCGCGGGCAACTGATTCGCGAGTACCCGCTCGGAGACCATCTCATGGCCGTCGTCGATGTCTGGAGACTGGACGGCCGAACGGGCTTGCTGGTGGCCGCCAAAGGTGCCCCCGAATCGATCGGCGTCCTGGCCCGTCTCTCCGCTGCCGACATGGATCGAATGGAGGAGAGCACCGAGTCCGGTGCGTCACGCGGCCTCAAGATGCTCGCCGTGGCCCAGGCCCGCTGGGACGGTGGCGTCCTGCCCGATGATCCGAAGGTCTTCGACTTCGAGTTCCTGGGTCTGATCGGGCTGAAGGATCCGCTGCGGACTGGTGTCGTCGAGTCCGTGCACGAACTCCAGTCGGCCGGCATCCGAACGGTGATGATCACCGGAGATCACCCGGTGACCGCGACCGCGATCGCCCGGGAAGTCGGCATCGATCGCCCGTCCCGCTGCGTACTCGGCGATGAAATCGACGATCTCACCGATGAACAGCTGATCTCGGTGGCGAACGACGTCGACGTGTTCGCCCGCACGAAACCCGGCCACAAGCTTCGTCTCGTTCGCGCACTGCAGACCCGTGGAGCCGTGGTCGGGATGACCGGAGACGGGGTCAACGATGCGCCGGCCCTCAAAGCCGCCGATATCGGAATCGCCATGGGCGGCCGGGGCACCGACGTCGCCCGCGAGGCGGCCTCCATCGTGCTGACCGACGACTCCCTTCCCTCGATCGTCGACGGCGTGCGCCGGGGACGCGGCATCTACGACAACGTTCGCAAGGCCTTCGCCTACGTCGTGGCGATGCACGCTCCGATCATCGGGATGACGACGATTCCGCTCTTCGTCACCGACTGGCCACTCGTCCTTCTCCCCATCCAGATCGGGCTCCTCGAATTGATCATCGATCCGGCGTGCTCGATCGTGTTCGAGGCCGAGTCGGTCGATCCCGAGGTGATGAACCGTCCGCCGCGCGCGGCCCGACAAACGCTCTTCGGGCGGCGCGAACTGATGATGGCCGCTCTTCAAGGGCTGTCGGTGCTGGCCTCGTCATTCGCGGTGTACATCTGGGCCATGGCGACGGATCACGACGACGAGACCATTCGATCGATCGTCTTTCTGTCGCTGGTCGCCTCGAACATCGGCCTGATCCTGATCAATCGCTCATGGCGGCTGGGCGTCTTCCGAACGTTTCGGCATCGACACAACCCGGCTCTCCCCTGGTTGCTCTTCACCGTGTTCGCGGTCACCACTTTGGTCCTCGCAGTCGGTCCGGTGCGCTCGACTCTCGACTTCGGCCCCATTTCGTTCGGCGATGCGACCGTGGCCGTGGCGGCCGCGATGATCGGGCTCGTCTGGTTCGAGGTCGCCAAGGTGACCGGCCGTGTCCGCTGACTGGTCCCTCGAACTCGAGGAACTGATCAGTCGCCTCGAAACGTCCGACACCGGGCTGACGATGACAGCGGCCTCCGCTCGCCTCGACCCGAGCCGATCGATTCAGCAAATTCGCCGCAACACGACGCTCGATCTTCTCGCCCGTCAGTTCAGCAATCCGACGATCCTCATCATGGTCGCGGTGGCGGTCGTCGCAGCGGCGCTCGGTGAGACCACCGAGTCGATCATCGTGATCATGATCGTTGCGGCGAGTGGAATCCTCGGCTTCGTCCAGGAGACCGGAGCGGTTCGTGCCGTCGATGCTCTGCTGTCGTCGGTCGAAGTGCATTCCGATGTGTTGCGCGATGGAATCGAAACCGAGGTGCTCGTCGAGAAGGTCGTTCCAGGAGACGTCGTCGTCCTTCGGGCCGGTGACGTGATCCCGGGTGACGGTCGGATCATCGACTCGAATCTTCTCCACGCCGATGAGTCGGCACTTACTGGGGAATCGGTCCCGCGTCACAAACTTCCGGGACTTGTGGAGGACGATCGGACTCTCGCCGAGCGGTTCAACTTCGTGCACTTCGGAACCTACGTGGCCAGCGGACAAGGTCGCATGATCGTCACCCGAGTGGGTGTCGACACCGAGTTCGGCCGATTGGCCCGGCACGTGGTGGAACCACATGTGCCCACGGCATTCGAACGCGGCGTCTCCTCCCTCGGTCGAATGTTGGTCCGGGCGATGGCTGTGCTCGTCGTGGCGATCTTCGTGCTCAACCTGTTGCTCCATCGCCCCGTGGTCGAGTCGATCCTCTACTCGCTGGCTCTCGCGATCGGTCTCACGCCCCAGATGCTTCCGGCCATCGTCACCTTCAGCCTGTCGCGTGGTGCCATCGCCCTCGCTCGTCGTCGCGTGATCGTCAAACGGCTGGATGCCATCGAGGACATCGGCGGCCTCGACATCCTGTGCGTCGACAAGACCGGGACACTCACCGAAGGCGGACTGCGATTCGATCGAGCCGTCGACTGGTCGGGACGCGATTCGCCCTCCGTGCTTTCTCTGGCCCGAACCAACGCACAACTTCAACGCGGATTCGACAACCCGCTCGATCGGGCGCTGAGATCCACACCCGGCTCCGACCCACCGCGTCTCCTCGGCGAAGTCCCCTTCGACTTCGTTCGGAAGAGGCTGAGCATCGCCGTCGCCACCGACGGCCACTCTCTTCTCATCTGCAAGGGAGCGGTCGAGTCGGTCCTCTCGATCTGCAATCGCATCGGGGAAGAAGAGAGCGACGATACCGTCGGCACAAACAAGTCGGCGCGATCACTCATGCGCTCGACGTACGACGGTCTGACCGCCGCCGGCCTCCGCGTCCTGGGTGTGGCCACTCGGCGACTGGATAATTCGGATCATCTCACCCACGACGACGAACGCGATCTGACCTTTCGTGGATTCGTGACCTTCAGCGATCCGGTGAAGGTCGGAGTGATCGATTCGATTCGACGGCTCGATTCGCTTGGTGTTCGGACCAAGATCATCACCGGAGACAACATGGGTTCGGCGGTCCACACCGCACGAGCCGTCGGATTGCCGGGGACGAGGTGTCTCGACGGTTCGGGCATCGCCGCTCTGACCGATCGTGAACTCGTGGACGTCGTCGATGAGATCGAGGTGTTCGCCGAGACCGATCCGATCCAGAAGGAACGAATCGTTCGGGCTTTCTCGGCGGGCGGGCACTCGGTCGGATTCCTGGGAGACGGAATCAACGACTCACCGGCTCTGCACGCCGCCGACGTGGGGATCTCGGTCGACTCGGCGGTCGACATCGCCAAGCGAGCAGCCGATCTCGTTCTGCTCACCAAGGATCTGTCGGTTGTCGCCAGCGGAATCGAAGAGGGACGCCGCATCTTCGCCAACACGATGAAGTACGTGCACGTGACGACGAGCGCCAACTTCGGCAACATGCTCTCGCTGGCTGCCACCACCGCCTTTCTTCCTTTCCTTCCGCTGCTCCCCTTCCAGGTTCTGCTTCTCAACTTCCTGTCGGACATCCCCGGGATGTCGATCGCCACCGACACCGTCGACCCCGAGCAGATGACGCGCCCGGTTCGTTGGAGCATCGATCACATCCGAAAATTCATGATCGTCTTCGGCTTGATGAGCACCGTCTTCGATCTGCTCACCTTCACGGTGTTGCGGGTCGGCTTCTCGGCGAACGAGGTCGATCTGCGGAGCGGCTGGTTCATCGTCTCGATGCTCAACGAGGTTGCCGTTCTGCTGATGTTGCGAACCCCTCGGCCCTTCTGGAGAAGTCGTCCCTCGCTCGCGCTGATCGGCCCGTCGGTCGCCGTGGCCGTGGTGGCGGTGGCGATACCATTCGTTCCATTCGCCGATCGATTGGGATTTCGGGGACCAACCGCGATCGTGCTGACCTCTCTGCTCCTGATCACCTTGACCTCGATCGTCGCCACCGAGGGGCTGAAGAAGCGCTGGCCATCTCTCGTCGGGTTCA
>JBEAXP010000018.1:0-6920 GCA_041159745.1 Actinomycetota bacterium
AGCGCACGCGGCGAACCTCGGGCTCGAACGTCCTGAAGATCTTGTCCCAGACGATGAGGATGCCGCCGTAGTTCTTGTCGATGTACTGCTTGTTGGCTCCGTGATGGACTCGGTGGTGGGATGGGGTGTTGAAGACCTTTTCGATCGGCTCGGGCAGACGGTCGATCGCCTCGGTGTGGATCCAGTACTGGTAAAGCAAGTTGAGCTGCGAGGCCTTGGCCGTGGTCTTCAACGGGAAGCCGAGAAGCGGCATCGGCCAGTACACCCATGACATCAGCCAGAACGACCACGGTTGTCGCAGTGCCGTCGACAGGTTGTAGCGCCGTCCGGAGTGGTGGGCGATGTGGTTGCCCCAGAAGAGGCGGACTTCGTGCATCCAGCGGTGATTCCAGTAGTAGAGGAAATCCCACACGACCATGGCCTTGAGCAGCGAGAAACGGCGCCCGCCGACGTTCGAGATGCGGTGGGCGAACAAACGTCGGTTGATTCGCCCGAGCACGCCCTGGAGCAGGAAGCCGATCACGATGTTTCCGGCGAGCAATCCGAGGCTCGACGCGGTGTCCTTCTTTTCGTAACCGAGTGGAACGAGCGGGTCGGGTGTCGACGAACCATCGTCCGCGGGAATCGGTGCGTCGATGGGTTCGAGCTGGCGATTCGGCTTCTTCTTCAGTGATCGGTGCTCGGCCACCATGGTGACGACGAAGAGCGGCAAGGTGAGCAGATCGATCAGGTCGAGTCCGGCGATCGGCGACTTCTTGGCCACGTCCGCAGGCTAATTCAGCGTTCGGGCGACATGATCAGCGCACGGTCGACCAGACGATCGATGCGCTGTTGGATGAGGTCTTTCAGCACCGCCTCGTCGGTCGTGGGTTCGTCGTCGATTTCCACCACGACCAGCCCGGCGTCGATGTCGTGCCGGGCGGCCTTCTCGAGGGCGGCGCGATCACGAGTTCCGTCCATGGCGACCAACAGCGAACGCTCGAGATCGTCGAGCGTCACCTCTTCGTGACGAAGATTGGTCACCACCGACGATGGTTGGGAGGCTTGTGCTCGCGCCACCGCGAACCCGATGGGCCTCTCGGGCGTTTCGTCGGCGAAGGGCCTCTTCCACGTGCTGACCAGAAGCCGACCTTCGAGGAACCCGTCGCGGACCCACGCGAGGACGCGATCGGCGCAATCGTGGCCGACCTGATCGGCGACGAGGACGATCAACTCGGCGACGTCGAGCCCGTGACGTCCCGCCCGGGCGACGTGCCACGGTGCGAGCACGGCCACCGGGTCGCCCGATGTCACTTGGAAGTTTCCATCGTCGCCGATCGACACTTCGATGCCGTCGTCGAGATCGAGTTCGACGTCGCCGTCGTCGTTGACGGAGAGGTTGGCGACCCGAACCGAAGCGAAACGCTCGGGATCGAAGTCGTGGGAAACGAGCGATCCCTTCTTCACGAGCAGCGAGCGACGGAAGTGACGCAGGGTCAGCAAGTCGAGGAGTTGCTGCGATTCCACGTGGGCCGCTCCGCGATCGGCGCCACGGGCCCGCTCGCGAATGATGCGTGCACCGTCCTCGCCGAGCTGTTCGGGAACGACGCTCAGGATCTCGGCATCGGTCACGTAGTCGAGTCCGGCGTCGTTGGCGGCCTTCACGAAATCGGTGAAGTAGCACGGAACGTTGTCGTCGACCAGGTGTTCGAAATAGAGGTAGCGATCGGACAGCCGCGAGAGAAGAGTCAACTCGCTGTCGAGCCAGGCCTTCAACGGCAGTGTGTCGGGAACTCGCTCTCCGAGCAGTTCCATGAACGACCGGGCCGCGGCGATCCGTTCGCTCGGATCACCCGGCGGAACCTCGAGCGCGAACATCGACCGGAGCATTCCGCGAGCGTGCCAACCGGGATAGGTGTTGTAACTCACGTACGCGATGCCGTTCTGGGCGAGGTGGCGCGCGCACACATCGAGAATCGCCCGACGAGCGTCGTCGGGAACCCATGAGTACACGCCGTGGCAGATGATGTAGTCGAACTCTCCCCATTCCGAGGGAATGTCGCGGACATCCATTGCTTCGAAGCGCACGTTGGTGAGACCGAGTCGAGCGGCGAAATCACGGGCACCGGCGATTTGGGACGGTGCCAGGTCGATCCCGACGAAGTGGGCATCGGGGAGGAGCGACGCGAGAGGAATGAGATGGCCGCCGCGGGCGCAACCGATCTCGAGCACTCGGCACTCGTCCACCGGCCGGCTCGTGATCCCGGACAGCGATCCGAGGGTTCGCATCCAGTCCGGGTGCGCCATCCAGAACGGCAGGTTCTCGTACTGCAGCGTGTCGTAGGCGCGGTCGGCACTGCTCATGAGATCGACGTGAGGGGTTTGGCCAGTTTGATCGACGCGGTCGTGTCGGGCTCGGCCAGTGCTTTCATCGCCACGTCGAAATCGGGGAGAGCGAACACCTCGCCACCGTCGGTGATCATGATGAATCGGTCGAGTGTTTCGAGGAATGTGCGGTCGTGGCTCACGGCGACGACGGTGCCCTCGAAGCCGTCGAGAGCGCGTTCGAGCGCCTCGGACGATTCGATGTCGAGGTTGTCGGTCGGCTCGTCGAGCAACAGGACGTTGTGACCGTCGAGTTCGAGACAAAGAATCTCGAGTCGGGCCTTCTGTCCGCCGGAGAGAGTCGGGAATTCCTGTCGCGCGTTGGCGTGCAGGCCGTAGCGCGCCAACGCGCGCATCGACTTCTCCTCGTCGACCAGGCGATCGCGCACGATGTCGAGCGCGGTGCGATTGGCGAACTCGGGGCGGTTGTTCACCTGCGTGAACATTCCGACCGACGTGCGGGGACCGAAACCCACGGTTCCGGCGGACGGCTGGCCCTTGCCGGCGAGCACGTCGAGCAGGTGAGTCTTACCGGTCCCGTTCGGACCGATGAGGCCCACCCGTTCTCCGTGATGAATCTCTTCCGAGAAAGGTAGGAACAGTCCGTCGATCGCGACATCGTCGAGTTTGGCCACGCGTCGTGCGGCGTCGGCTCCGCGCAGGCGCACGTGAATCTTCTGATCGGGTACCGGAGGCGGTGGTGGACCGGCGGCGACGAACTTCTCCCAACGAGTTTCGGCGGCGTTGGCCTTGGTCGCGTTCTTGAAGTTCTGCGCGGCACGCTGCTTCATGATCTTCATGTGATGGAAGAGTCGACGCTCCTCGTCGTTCCATCGCTTCAACTCGTCGCCGAGTTGTTCTTGGCGTTTGGCGCGAGCGTCGGGGAAAGTCGTGTACGAGCCTCCATGCACCCAGGCGCCCGACCCTTCGATCACCACGATCTTGTTCGCCACGCGCTCGAGGAGCCGACGATCGTGGCTCACCATCAGGATCGTCGACTTGGTTTCGAGGATTCGCTCCTCGAGCCAACCACGGGTCGGAATGTCGAGATAGTTGTCGGGCTCGTCGAGAAGCAGAACGTCCGAGCCCGACGTGAGAAGTAGATCGAGGACGAGCCGCTTGCGCTCGCCGCCGGAGAGTTCGGAAACCAGTCGCCGCGAGAAGTCGTCGATCTTGGTCTTCACGCTGCGGTCGGCCGCGGCGTGCCATTTGGTTTCGAGTTCGTAGCCGCCGAGATCGCCCCAGTCGGCGAGCGCTTCGGCGTATTCCATGCCGTCGTCATTGCCCAGGTTGCGTTCGGCTTCGGCCAGGCGACGACCGGCCTGTCGGAGTTGGGCAGGAGCGACTTCGATGAGCATGTCGCGCAGCGAGTCGGTGGGTCGTGACATCCCCACGTCCTGAGTCATCGACAGCATGGTGCCGAGTACGTTGAACTCGCCCTCGTCGGCTTCGATGACTCCGGAGAGGATGCGCAGAATCGTGCTCTTGCCGACGCCGTTGGCGCCGACGAGCGCGGCGTGCTCGCCCGGAGCCACTCCGAACGAGACGTCGAAGAACAGCTGGTCGCCGCCGGGAGGTGCGTATGCGAGTTCGGAGACCGTGATGCTCACACGGTCATTCTCTCGTCCCGCGGACCGAAACGGTCACGACACGTAGAGACGAACCTGATCGCTCTCGAATCCACTGGCGAGGATCTCGACGCGGCCGTCGTTGTTGAGATCGACCACCATCATCGAACCGGCCTGCGCGTACCCGGTCTGCAGTACGCGAGTATCGAAGGCTGACGGACCGGTTTGCTCGAGAACGAAGAGCCGGTCGTCCCCATCACCCGACACGGCGAGATCGACGTCTCCGTCTCCGTCGATGTCGCCCCAGCCGAACACTCCGGGCGCGGCCTGGAACGCGGTTCCCACGCTCGGGCGCGAGACGATTCCCGTGCTCAGGAGTTGAACCGACCACTCGGTTCGCGGGTCGGCTCCGGGAGTCAGTCGGTAGACGCCCGACTCGACTTGGCCGGGCTTGGTGGTGTTGGTGTGGTTGGACGCGATCCAACCGATCGTCCCGGGTCCATCGAGATCGGGGACGAGCGAGACCTGGATCACCTTGCCGATCGAGGAAGTGATGACGTGCTTCTGCCAGGTCGGCAGACCGTCGGCGCCCGCCTCGAGTTGTTCGAACCAGATCGCACTCTCGGGAGTCAGGAAGTACTGACCCGACACGACATCGAGATCGCCGTCGCCGTCCACGTCGGCAGCCACCGGTAGAGAACCGCCGCCTTGACCGATCGGATGTGCTGTCAAATCGAAACCATCGGCGGTTCCGCGGAACCACACGGCGTTCGCATCGGTCGATGTCTCACCGATCGCGACGATGTCGAGCACGCCGTCTCCGTCGATGTCCGCGACGGCGGGACGGTGGTAGAACTCGGTCGCACCCTTGGCGACGAGGTCGGTTGCCTCGAATCTCGCCAAACCTCCTTCGACGCCGACGTTCTCCCAGATGACGAGGGCACCGCACGGACCCACGGTGCCGATGGCGGCACAGACGAAGAACCCGATACCGCCGATGATGTCGGTGTCACCGTCTCCGTCGAGATCGCCGACCCACGGCTGATTGAAGAAGTAGTAGCCGTCATCGGTCGTCACGATGTCGTCGCGCACGTAATCGGTCGGGCCGCCGGTTTGGTACAGAACGGCCAGAGTGCTCGTCCCGACCGTCACGTTCTTCATGTCGATGTCGCCGAAGCCGTTGACGAGGATCTCGAGGATGCCGTCACCGTTGAAGTCGGCGGCGGCTGCTCCGGCGGCGCCACCGAAGCCGTCGACGAGGGTGTGATAGCTGAACGCCGCATCATCGGCAGGGGTACCGACTTCGATCGGACCGGTGCCGAACGCCGGCAGAGTGGTGGTGGGGGCTTCCGTGACCGGCGCTTCCGTCACGGGAGCGGCCGAGGTTGCCGGCGTCGATTCGTCCGGGCTCGACCCGTTCTCGCCGCCCCCGCAGGCGGCCACCGTCAGCAGCGAGACGAGCGATGAAAAGACAGCGAACCGCTTGATCGACATGTTCCCCTCCAACAGTCGGACCTGTCCGAGAATGTAGTCGGTCGGGAGATTCGCGGTTTCCGCAGGGTCAGGGGGCGACCTTCACCAGCAACTTCCCCCGGTGTCCTCCGCTCATCAAGATGTCGAGCGCGCGCGGGAACGACTCGATACCGGTTTCCACGTGCTCGGGCATCACGAGATCGCCCTGGTCGAGCCACTGCGTCAACTGGGCCTCGGCGGCGGCGTAGGCGTGCTCGAAGTGGAACACGGCGAAACCCTCCATCACGGCTTGACGTTCGGCCAGTTTCAGGTAGTTCCGCGGGCCGCGAACGTTCTTCATGTCGTCGTACTGCGAGATCGCTCCGCAGATCACGATGCGTGACCCGCGATGAATGTTCAGAAGCACGGCGTCGAGGACGTCTCCGCCCACGTTGTCGAAGAAGACGTCGACTCCATCGGGCAGCAGCTCGCGGAGTCGTGCCTCCACGTCGTCATTGCGATAGTCGATGGCCGCGTCGTAGCCGAGTTCGTCCACGAGGAAACGGCACTTGTCGGGTCCGCCGGCGATGCCGATGACCGGCGATGCCCCGAGAAGGCGGGCGATCTGCCCGGCGACCGAGCCGACGGCACCGGCGGCGGCCGAGACCACCACCGATTGCCCGGCGTGCACGTGGCCGACTTCGGTCAAGCCGACGTACGCCGTGAGGCCGGTGGTGAGTCCGAGGGCGCCGAGCCAGGCCCGTGGTGGGACGACCGAAGTGTCGAGACGGCGCATCATGAACCCCGGCATGGTGGCGAAGGTCTGCGAACACAGCGGTCCGAACACCCAGTCGCCGACGGACAATCCATCGAATCGTGATTCGAGAACCTGGCCGACTCCGAGTGCCGGTATCACTCCGCCGATCTGCGCACCTTGATGGAAGCTCTCCTCCTCGAGAGTCGTGCGGATGAACGCATCGATTCCGAGGTGATCGACGGCCACGAGCACCTGTCCGTCGCCGGGGGCCACGGCATCGTCGTCGAGAAACGTGAAGTCGGATGGTTGAGGCCGTCCCTGGGGTCGACGGGCCAGAACGATGCGGGGGTTCGATCGCGCGCTTCCCACGACGTCAGAGACCTCCGTCGATCCCGATGATCTGGCCGGTCACCCAACTCGATGCCGGCGACACGAGATACAACGCGGCCAGCCCGAGATCCTCTGGTGTCCCCAGACGACGCATCGGCAGACGAAGGATCTTCTCGAGCCGGGGAAGGTCACCTTCTTCGAGGCGCATCGCCTTCATCATGATTTCGGTGGGCACCGCACCGGGCATGATGCAGTTCACGCGAATGCGCGGCCCGAGTTCCTTGGCGTAAGTCATGGTGAGCGAATTCACCGCCGCCTTCGCCGCCGCGTAGTGACCGCTTCCCATCACCGTCGACACTGCGGCCTTCGACGAGATGTTGACGATCCGTCCGCCGTCGCGCATCATCCGCGCGGCAGTGTTGGTGCACACCCAGATCGAAGTGAGGTTG
>JBEAXP010000033.1:0-3993 GCA_041159745.1 Actinomycetota bacterium
TCGAAGATGTTGATCAGCTGGGTTCGACCGGGAGTATTCGAGACACGGGCGAGCTGTCGGCGATTGGCGAGAGCGTTGATGAGTGACGACTTGCCCACGTTCGATCGTCCGACGAACGCCACCTCGGCCGGAGATTCGGGTAGATCGCGAACGTCGGTGGCCGACTTCACGAAACTGATCTGCAACGGCCCACTCACCGTGCAGAGTGTACGGACTCAGCCGTTGTGGAAGTTCTCGAAGTAGCGACTCGGCGTGGGCCCGCGCTGGCCGAGATACTTCGAACCGCGCGCACCTTTGCCGTACGGGTTGTCGGCCGGAGTGGTCATCTGCATGAAGCTGACCTGACCGATCTTCATGCCGGGATAGATCGTGATGGGCAGGCTGGCGACATTCGCCAACTCGAGAGTCACGTGGCCGTCGAAACCGGCGTCGATGAATCCGGCGGTGGAGTGGATGAGCAAGCCAAGACGGCCGAGGCTGCTCTTGCCCTCGATGCGGGCGACGAGATCGTTGGGCACGGCGACTCGCTCGAGAGTGGAGCCGAGTACGAACTCACCAGGGTGAAGAACGAAAACTCCGTCGGCGGGAATCTCGACGAGCTCGGTGAGCCCGGTCATGTCCTGCTTCACGTCGATGATTCCGGCGGTGTGGTTGCGGAACACGCGGAAGAGATTGGACACCCGCACGTCGATGGACGAGGGCTGGATCATCTTCTCGTCGAGCGGTTCGATGACGATACGGCCGGCGGCCAGGGCCTCTTTGATGCTGCGGTCCGACAAGATCACGCCGTCACCGTAGTGGATTTGGTCGGCCGGCTGGCAGGTGATGGGGGCGCTGAGCACGGATAATCTCGGAAGGGCCGACCTTCGGGTGCGCGTTGCGGGTGTAGTTCAATGGCAGAACATCAGCTTCCCAAGCTGAGAACGCGGGTTCGATTCCCGTCACCCGCTCTCAGCGCGAAGCGCTCTCGTCGGGTCGCGCAATCGGGAGGAGCGAAGCGACGGCTCCCGTCGCCCGCTCACTGGTTCTGGTCGATCAGTCTCTGTACGTGGGGCGCGAACCAGCCCGCGTACCGACGTTGTAGAGCCGGGTCCTTCCAATCGTCACCGGTGAATCGTCCACGGCAGGAAGCCGAACGGCACAGGCAATCGAAAGCCACGAATGGGTTGGTGTCGCACATCGCGTAGTCGAACGTCAGGACCTCGCCGGCTCGGATCGGCCGCATGGCCACGAGCGTGACCGAGTCAGAAAAGCCACAGTTGGGTTCGCAGCTGTGGTTGATGAAGTCGGCGGTGCAGAGTTCATCGAGGGGGGCGAGGAGGAAGCAGTCGTCATCGACCTGCAACAGGTAGTCCTGCTCCTTGGGCGTGAGGGCCAGGGCCTCGACCAGGGTGATCTCGGCGCCGGCCAAGACCACGATGGTTTCGCCGCTCTCGATCGGAGTATCGGAGACGACGAAATGACCGATCGACTCGTCGTCGACAACCCGGAGACCGGGTCGCTCGTAGATCGGCCCAGCCGTCACAGTGCTGACAATAACGACGATCGGCCAGAATATGACCGTGACCTCTCGCGAGCACGCCCTCCAACTCGACGCCACGGATCGGCTCGCGTCCTTCCGCGACGAGTTCTTCATTCCCGACCAGTCGCTCGTCTACCTCGACGGCAACTCGCTCGGCCGAACTCCCAAGCGCACCATCGAGCGTCTGCAACAAGTGGTCGAGAAAGAATGGGCCGGCGATCTCATCCTGAGTTGGGAGCATTGGCTCGACCTGCCCCGACGTATCGGCGATCGATTCGCCGACATCATCGGTAGCCGGCCGGGTGAGGTCGCTCTCCACGACTCGACCACTCTCAATCTCTTCCAGGGTGTGCACATTGCTCTCAACTTGCGCCCCGATCGCCGAGTGCTCGTCGTAGCCGACGACGAGTTCCCGACCGACCGCTACGTGGTCGAAGGAATCGCCCAGGACCTCGGCCTGACCGTTCGGGCTTTGCGGCCCGGCATCGATCTCTCGGACGTGGCGGTGATCGTTCGGAGCGTCATCGACTATCGCACCGCCGAGATGGTGGACGTCGCGGGCTTCACGGCCGAAGCCCGGCGCGCCGGGGCGATGGTCCTCTGGGATCTGTCGCATACCGCTGGTGCCGTCGAATTCGACGTGCACGCGCTGGGTGTCGAATTGGCGGTCGGCTGCACCTACAAGTTTCTCAACGGTGGTCCGGGTGCGCCGGCCTACACGTTCGTGTCTCACGATCTTCAGTCGAAGGTGCAGCAACCGATTCGTGGCTGGTTCGCGCAGAAGGATCAGTTCGCCATGGAACGGCCCTTCGAACCCTTCGACGACATACGGCGCGTGTTGCTCGGAACGCCACACATCCTCAGCCTGGTCGCAGCCGAGGAAGGCATCACGCTGTCGGCTCGGGCCGGCATGAGTGCCATCGCCGCGAAAGGCCGCGCACTCGTCGCGTATGCCATGGACGTCATCGATCACTTCGGCCTCACGACATCGACACCTCGCGACCCCTCGCGTCGCGGGAATCACGTGGCGGTGCACCACCGTGACGCTCCGGTGCTGCTGCGCCAACTCGCCGAGCGCAAGGTCATCGCCGACGTCCGTCCCCCCGACATCATCCGCCTCGGACTCAGCCCGCTCACGACGCGATTCACCGATGTTTGGGACGGCCTGGCGGCGCTCGACGAACTCATCGGGTCGACCGGCGCGTGATCTCGTACGACGACGATCTTCGCGCGCGCATCGCCGCCAACCTCGCGGCTCATCCTCGCACCGCGATCGACGACGACTCCTTGCGGTCGGCCGCGGTGGCCATCGTCCTCGTCGACAGCCAACCCGACGACCACGATGACCCGTTCCCGTTACCCGATCAACCGCTCAGCAACGTTCCGGGCGACATCAGCGGACTCGACGGTCGGATGGTCGGCGTGTCGGGAGGTGCGGCCTTCTTGTTGTGTCGGCGCGCGGCCCGGATGAATCGACACGCCGGTCAGTGGGCGTTGCCCGGTGGTCGACTCGATGCCGACGAAACTCCCATCGATGCGGCGCTGCGCGAACTCCACGAAGAGTTGGGTTTGCGTCTGGGTGTCGAATCGGTCCTCGGGATTCTCGACGACTATCCCACTCGATCGGGATTCGTGATCACGCCGGTGGTGGTGTGGGGCGGTGACGACGTTCGACTCGAACCCGACCCGGGTGAAGTGGCCCACGTCTACCGCATCGGACTGCATCAACTGTGCCGTGACGACTCACCGCGTTTCGTCACCATTCCCGAGAGCGATCGTCCGGTGGTCCAACTTCCGCTGGGCGGCGATCTGATCCACGCCCCGACCGGGGCGGTTCTCCTTCAGTTGCGCTGGGTCGGGCTCGACGGTCGGATCGGCGAGCGCGTCGATCAGCTCGAGCAGCCGGTGTTCGCCTGGCGCTGATCACCTGATGCGCGAGCCACGCGCCAGGCCAGCCAAATCATCACGAACTGGAGCGGGAGTCGGCCGTACGAGACGAGCTGATCGGACGCCGGGCGGTCGCGCCAATCCCATGTCATGTAGATGTTGGCGGGATACACACCGATGAAGAGGGCGATGGCGGCCCAAGCACCCACTCGTCGAGTCGACCTCTTGATGAGCAGCGGACCGACGATGAGTTCGACGACTCCGCTGGCGTAGGTCCAGAAGCGCTCGGATGGCGGAAGCCACGGCGGCACGATGTCGTCGAAGAAGTCCGGTGAGGTGAAGTGCATGATCCCGGCAACGAAGACGAAAGTGCCCATGATGATGGCGATGCGATCGAGCGTCTTGGTGGACATCGCCGAACCATAGGTCGGCGCTCGACCCGACTACGTGCTGGAGCGGGCGTTGAACCCGACGAGAGATGGCCAGCGCTTCTTCAGCCCCTCGGTGGCGACGATCGAGGTCAAGGTGATCAGGAGCAGAGAGGTCAGCACGATCGCGGTTGGTCCCCGAAATCCCAATCGATC
>JBEAXP010000138.1:0-6312 GCA_041159745.1 Actinomycetota bacterium
CTCGAGATGTCGGCCAACATCAACTTGCTCGACGTGACGCTCATGGAGAAGCAGGTCGTCGGTTCGCTGTTCGGCTCGGGCAACCCGCGCGCCGACATCCCGAAGTTGGCTGGCCTGTACCGCGAAGGTCAGCTCGACCTCGACGGACTCGTCACCCGCACCTATCCGCTCGAGGGCATCAACGACGGCTACGAGGCCATGCGCAAGGGCGAGAACATCCGCGGAGTGCTCGTCTACTCCTGACCCGAATCGCCCGCGGGCGGGACGGTTTCTCGGCTTTCCGAGACAACGAGACAGGGGAGTAGCGTCGGGCTCGTCGTCCCATCCGGGGCGCCGATTTCGGGGGTGTTCCATGTCGCAGGTCCGCAAGTCACGAGCCGCCGTTCTGTGGGGGCTCAATCAGCCGTGGTCGATCGAAGAGATCGAGGTGCACCCGCCCAAGGCCGGTGAAGTGCTCGTGCACTGGCGCGCCGCTGGCCTGTGCCACTCCGATGAGCACCTCGTCACCGGCGACATGGTTCCGCCGAAGGAGATGCTCGAGATGATGGGCATCTCCGACTTCTTCCCGGTGATCGGCGGCCACGAGGGCGCCGGTGTGGTGGTCGAAGTGGGCCCCGGTGTCACCACCGTGCAGCCCGGCGACCACGTGTCGGCGTCGTTCGTTCCGTCGTGCGGCCGTTGCCGCTATTGCTCGACGGGCCGTCAGAACCTGTGCGACAACGGAGCGGGCACGTTCATCGGCGGCATGATCACCGACGGCACGCACCGTCACTTCGTGAAGGGCCAGCCGGTCACGCTCATGGCCAAGCTCGGCACATTCAGCGAGTACGCGTGCGTGGCCGAGAACTCCATCATCAAGGTCGAGAAGGACATCCCGCTCGAATGCGTCGCCCTCGTGTCGTGTGGCGTGGCCACCGGTTGGGGATCGGCCGCCAATCGCGCCGGCACCCAGGCCGGCGACACCGTCGTGGTGGTGGGTTGCGGCGGCATCGGCATGAACGCCGTGCAGGGTGCGCGCATGGCCGGCGCCAAGCGCATCATCGCGGTCGACCCGCTCGAGTTCAAGCGTGAGAAGGCCATGGAGTTCGGTGCCACACACACCTACGCGTCGATGGCCGAGGCGATCATGCCGGTCATGGAGATGACCTACGGCCAGATGGCCGATCGCGTGATCATGACGCCCGGTGTTCTGTACGGCGAGATGCTCGGCGAGGCCATGCAGCTCACCGGCAAGGGCGGCACGTGCGTCGTCACCGCCATTTCGCCCATGACCTCCGAAACCGCCTCGGTCAACCTCTTCCAGCTGGCCATGTGGAACAAGGAGATCAAGGGCACCATTTTCGGTTCGCTCAACCCGCGGGCCGACATTCCGGCACTGCTCGACATGTACCGCGCGGGCCAGTTGAAGCTCGACGAACTCATCACCAAGACCTACTCGCTCGATCAGATCAACGAGGGCTACGAGGCGATGCGCGTCGGCACCAACATCCGCGGCGTCATCGTCAACGCCTGACCCATCCATGCCCTCGTCGCGCCAAGCGCTCCTTCAATCTCTCGACAAGTCGGTCGTCGGCCGTCGTCGTGAGGTCGAACTCGTGGTTGCGGCCCTCGATGCCGACCGGCACGTGCTCCTCGAAGGTCCGCCCGGCACCGGCAAGAGCACGCTGCTGCGAGCCGTGGCCGAAGGTCTCGGTATCGGCTTCGTGTTCGTGGAAGGCAACGCCGAACTCACGCCCGCGCGCCTGGTGGGCCACTTCGATCCGGCTCGGGTGCTGAACGAGGGTTACGAACCCGACGTGTTCGTGGACGGTCCGCTCGTCACCGCGCTGCGTGACGGGTCCCTCCTGTACGTCGAGGAGATCAACCGCATTCCCGAGGAGACTCTCAACGTTCTCATCACCGTGATGAGCGAGGGTGAGATCACCGTTCCGCGCTACGGGCGCGTTGAGGCGGCGCGCGGCTTCCGGCTCGTCGCCGCCATGAACCCGTTCGACGCGGTGGGCACCGCCCGCATCTCAGGTGCGGTGTACGACCGGGTGTGCCGCGTGTCGATGGGATACCAATCGGCCGACGACGAGCGCAACATCGCCGCCCGCGCGGTCTCGGTGTCCGACGCGTGGCTCGCCAAAGTGGTCGAACTGGTTCGTCGCACTCGTTCGCACGCCGAACTTCGCGTGGGTTCGTCGGTGCGAGGCGCCATCGACATGGCCGCGGTCGCGTCGTCGCTCGCCGACGTGCGCGGATCCACGGTCGACGATCAGTCGGTGTCGCTCGATGCCGCCCTGGTGTCGCTGTCGGGCCGTGTGCGCGTGCGCGAAGGGGGCCAGCGCACCGCCGACGACATCATCACCGAGCTGTGGGGCGAGGTGTTCGCGCCCAGCCAGAGCGGGCTCGGGGGAAAAGCGAGCGCCCCGACGGGGGCGACTCACTAGCCCAGGAAGGGGCGGCCGCCGATCAAGCGGTGGCCGACGCGTCGAAGCGAACGCTGTCGCGACGCGAATTGGCGCGCAATCCGCAGTTCGAGCAGGTGTCGCCCGAAGTGGGTGAACTCGACGAAGCGGCCGTCGAAGAAGGCCTGCAGGACGATCCCGACGCGATGCTCGCGCTGATGGCCGACCTCACCGGAGCGACCGATCAGAAGTTGCGCGATTTGGCGAAGCGACTGGCCGGGCGTTTGTTCCTCGACGTGTCGCGCCGCGGGCCGGTGCGTCCGCGCGGCATCGGCAAGATGGCGACGCTGCCGTATCGGCCCGATGCCGGCGACATCGATCTCGATGCGTCGATGAGCGCGATCGTCGAAGCCCGCGCGGCCGACGAAGCCATCGATCCCGAGCAGTTGAAGGTGCGTTCGTGGGTGAAGCCCGGAACCGCCATCAGCCTGCTCGTCGATCGCAGCGGTTCGATGGGCGGCAAGCCGCTCGCGACGTCGGCCATGGCCGCGGCTGCGGTCGCCTGGCGGAGTCCGGCCGATTACAGCGTGGTGGCCTTCGGCAAGGACGTGGTGGTGCCCAAGAGCCAGGAGTCCACGAAGGCGGGCGAGGCGGTGGTGAACGACGTGCTCGCGTTGCGCGGCTTCGGAACCACCGATCTGGCCGGTGCGTTGCGCACGGCGGGCGATCAACTCTCGCGGTCGCGCGCCGGTCGCCGTATCACCGTCGTGTTGAGCGATTGCCGAGCCACGGTCGAAGGTGACGTGGAAGCGGCCGCGCGTTCCCTCGACGAGGTGGTGATCCTCGCGCCCGCCGACGACGACGCCGAGGCGCGGGTGCTGGCGGCGCGCATCGGCGCGCGCATCGCGGTGATCGACGGGCCGAGCGACGTTCCGGCCGCGTTGCAGACGGTGCTCGGCGACTAGCGGCAGGCCGGATCGTCGGTGGGCAACACGCCCACCGAGTTCGACTCCACGAACACCGGCGGCAACGTGGTGGTGCTTCCCGAAGCCGCGGTGGTGGACGAGCCGGTCGAACGAGTGGTGGTGGGAGGCGCCGACGTTTCGGAGACCGGCGCTTCGACGAGTTGTTCGGGGGCATCGACCAGTCGAGCCTTGCCCTGGAACACCGCGAGCACACCCTTCATGGTGTCGGTCTCGAGTTTGGGTTCGATCACCGACTGACCGTTGATCAACTTCCCGAGCCCTTCGACTTGGTACGTCTTCAGCGTGGCCGGATCGAGGTTGCGCATGGCCTGCGCGAGTTCGAGGAGTTTGCCCGGTGTGAGTTGGTCGTCGAGGATCACGAACTCGAGGGCGGCGTCGATGAGATCCTTGGCCACGGTGGGGCTGCCGGCGCCCACATCGAGCGCCTTCTGCAGCGCGCGACGCAAGAAGTCCTGTTGACGAGAAATGCGTCCGCGATCGGCGGCCGGGTCCTGTTTCCACGACTGCGAGTCGCTGTCGTAATAGAACAGCTTGCGCGAGCGGACGTAGGCGAGGCCTTCTTCGCCATCGAAGCGATGACAACCCGCGTTCTCGATGTTGAGGCCGGTGTTGCGGTCGCGAATGGGCGTGGCGAACGGAACCCGCACACCGCCCACGGCGTCGACGATCTTCTTGAACGCGCAGAAGTCGACGTTCACGTAGTGATCGACCGGGATGCCGAAGTTCTCCCAGATGGTGAGCACGAGGGTGTTCGGGTCGTCGCGGTTGAACGCGCTGTTGATGCGCGACCGTGACTTCTTGTCGGCGATCTTCACCCACAAGTCACGCGGGAACGAGAGCACGGCGCCGGCGTTGGTGGTGGGGTCGAGCCGCAGGATCATGATGGTGTCGGCTCGCTCGCCCAAGCCATTGCGATTGCCGAAGGCCGATGCGTACGGCGAATCGGGGTCGACGCAAGCACCGTTGTCGCTACCGGTGATGAGGAAGTTGCGAGCCGACATGTCGACCGGTCCGGCCACCAACGTCACGTCGGGATCGGTGCTCGGGCTCCCATCGGCCGTGGTGGACGGCGGAACCGTGAGTTTGGTGTTCGATCCGACGAGGCTCACGACCTTGCGATCGTTGGCCTTCTCGTTGCCGTAGTAGATGATCGCGGCCGTGCCGAAGCAGGCGACGATCACGATGATGTTGACCACCAGAACGATGCGCTGAGGCCACGTACGACGGCGTGGGCGCGACTTGTCGTTCACAGAGATGTCAAACTACCCGGCCGATCGGTACGAGACCGGTCACGACGGCGTGTCGGCTGCGAGTTCGACGCTCACCTGCGGAGTCGCGGCCGAATCGTCGGTGATGTACGACCACGATTGCACGCTGCCAGCCTCGGTGAGATCGGCTTCGGCCGCGCGAATCGCCACCAGATCGGTCGCGGATGCGGTGACCACGGCCGAGGCCACGGGTGTCTTCTGCGACGACTTGGCTTCGGTCTTGGCGCGGCGGATCTGTGCGAGTGTTTCGCTGATGGGGGCGAGCACGGCGCCATCGCCGACGCCGACGATCTCGGTGTGCGCCGGCCACGATGCGCGATGCACCGATCCGTTCTGCCACCAACGCCACACCTCTTCGGTGGCGAAGGGAATGAACGGAGCGAGGAGGCGCTGCAGGGCCGAAAGGGCGATGCGCAGCGAGGCGAGAGCCGATGCGGCCGCGTCCGGACCCTGCACCCCGTACGCGCGACCCTTCACGAGTTCGACGTAGTCGTCGCAGAACCACCAGAACAGCGCTTCGGTGCGCTCGAGAGCGCGGGCGTAGTCGTACGACTCGAACGCGTCGGTGGCTTCCTGCACGGTGTCGGCCAGTCGGGCGAGCATCGCGCGATCGAGGATGGCGGTGGGGGCGGCTCCGGCCGGCGGTTCGCCGAACGACAGCACGAACTTGCTCGCGTTGAGCAACTTGGTGGCCAGTTTGCGGCCGACCTTCATCTGCTCCTCGCTGAACGCGGTGTCCACGCCGGGGCGCGCCGACGCGGCCCAATAGCGAACGGCATCCGAGCCGAACTTGTCGAAGAGATCGAGTGGTGTGACCACGTTGCCCTTCGACTTCGACATCTTCTTGCGGTCGGGGTCGAGGATCCAGCCCGACAACGCGGTGTTCGACCACGGGAGCGAATCGTGCTCGAAGTGCGAGCGCACGACGGTGCTGAACAGCCAGGTGCGGATGATGTCGTGACCTTGCGGGCGCAGGTCCATGGGGAACACGCGAGCGAACAGATCGGGGTCGGTCTCCCACTTCGCGGCGATCTGCGGCGAAAGCGACGACGTGGCCCAGGTGTCCATCACGTCGGGGTCGCCGGTGAAACCGCCGGGTTGGTCGCGCTGCGTCGCGGTGTATCCGGGCGGAACGTCGGTGGACGGATCGATGGGAAGAGTGTCTTCCTTCGGAATGATCGGGTGGTCGTAGTCGGTCTCGCCGTTGGCGTCGACCGGATACCACACCGGAATCGGCACGCCGAAGTAACGCTGGCGGCTGATGAGCCAGTCGCCGTTGAGGCCCTCCACCCAATTGGCGTAGCGATGGCGCATGTGATCGGGATGCCACACGAGTCGATCGCCGCGACCGAGCAGGGCTGTGCGTAGTTCGGCGCCGCGACCGCCGTTGCGGATGTACCACTGGCGGCTCGTGACGATCTCGAGCGGGCGGTCGCCCTTCTCGAAGAACTTCACCGGGTGCGTGATGGGGCGGGGTTCGCCGAGCATCGCACCGATGGCGCGCAGCATCTCGACCACTTTGTTCTGCGCCTGATTGACGTACAGGCCGGCGATCTCGGAATAAGCCTTCTGCCCATCGGCCGAATCGAGGCCGACCGGCGGAGTGGTGATGATGCGACCGTCGCGGCCGATGATCGCGCGGGTGGGCAGGTTCAGCTCGCGCCACCA
>JBEAXP010000151.1:0-3173 GCA_041159745.1 Actinomycetota bacterium
GCTCCCAAGGGGACTTCCCCCGATCGCACCCGCTCGGAACCGGAGTCTTCACGCCGCCGTGTGCTGCCGAGACGTAGCACGCGCACACGATCTCCATCATCCATCGTCCAAAGGTCGCGTCGATCGCTGATGGGTGGCCGCCGCGAACCGAATCGACGATCGCGCGCAACTGATCCTCGTAGCCGAACTGCTCGATGAAGGGAATCGGGTGGTTCGGCTTCGGCAGAGCGATCGGATCGCCGTTCACCTCGAGGCTCAGGTCGGGACGCAAGTCGGCGCGGACCACCGCCGATTTCGACGAGACCTGCATGTCCCAGACGCCCGCCTCGGGGCCTTCCCAACTGGCGACAATGTGCGCCTCGAGTCCGGACGCGAATTCGATGACGGTCTCGGCGTGGGTGTCGGTGGAGTCGCCGCGCAACGTTGCTCGGGCGGCCACGGCTTCTCCGTTCCCGGTTGCCCGGGCAACGAGAACGGCCAAGGCGAGCGGGTGGATTCCGAGATCGAACAGCACGCCGCCGCCCCACTCGGGCGAAAGGAATCCGCCCCAGGTGGGTGCCGATTGAAGAGTCCGGAGTTCGAAGTGGGTGATCGGCCCGATGGTGCGAGCGCGTTGCACGAACTCGGTGAAGATCGGTGCAAAGGCGAGGTTCTCGCCGTAGAGAACGGTGCCACCCAACGAGACCAGACGGTCGGCTTCGGCAAGAGTTCGCACGAGGGGCTTCTCGAGCAGAACTGCGACTCCGCGAGTGAGGCAGTGCTCGGCGTGTTCGAGGTGCTGGCCCGGAGGAGTGGCGACGATCACGATGTCGGCGGCAGCCGGCAGATCTCGGTAGTCGACCACGCGAGCCGGTGGCCGAATTTGAGCCGCGCGTTCCTCGGCACGAGCTCGCGTCCGTGACGCGACCGCGACGATCGGAACACCGAGCGACGATGCCGCCAGTGCGTGAGCGCCGGTGATCAATCCGGCTCCGCACAGGGCCACCGTCGGCTGGCTCATGTCGAGGCGATCAGCGTCCGGCGAGTTCCGCCACGACGGGCGCGAAGGCATCGACGTCGGCACTGCCGACGATGACGTACGAGAAGCCCCACTTCTCTCGCCGTGCCAGCAGGTCGTCGACGATCTTCGATGGCGGGCCGACCAGCGCGAAAGGAGAGTGTTCGACCATCGACTTCTCGACGCCGAGCATCTTGGCGATGTTGTCGGCCGCCTGATCGGCGTCGTCGGTCACGCTCACGAGGAAGGCGCGCACATTGAGTTCGATCTCCGACCAACGATCGCCAGCCGCCGTCTTGGTGATGGCAACCTTCTCGTCGACCGCCTCGGCCGTCATCGACGAGAAGGCATCGGGCCCGATGACACCGGCGCTCATGGTGGCGTTGATGCCCACGATGTCGGCTTCGCGGGCGGCGATCGACAGGACACGCTTGCCGCCGCCGCCGATGAGCACGGGCGGGTGCGGCTTCTGCACCGGCTTGGGTCGACCATCGTGATTGGTGATCGTGTAGTGCTGGCCCGAGTGAGAGAACGTTCCGTCGTGCATCAGGCCCTTGATGATGGCCAGACCCTCCACGAAGCGATCGATGCGCACCTTGGCCGAGTCGTACGGCATGCCGGCCTGCTCGTAGTCGGCGATCATCCATCCGGCACCGAGACCGATTTCGACGCGTCCTTCCGACAGGACGTCCATCGTGGCGAGTTCCTTGGCCAGCACGAGCGGATGCTTGTAGTCGTTGTCCCACACGAGAGCGCCGACGCGCAGTGATGTGGTGACCGCGGCGGCCGCCGTGAGGGCCGGGACGGGCGCGAGTTGGTCGTCGAAGTGATCGGGCATCGTGAGCACGTCGAAGCCCGTGGCCTCCACGCGCCGCGCGAGTTCGGTCCAACCCGGGCCATCGGTGGAGCGACTGGCCTGCACTCCGAAGCGGAAGGGACGCTGATGCGGTGTCATGACTCGATCGTAGGGGGTGACCGACTGCATCACCGCAGGCCAAGTACCGTGGAAGCGCTGTGCGAATCGTCTCGTGGTGGCTGCGACTGTGCCTCGTCGTGACGGCGGGGGCCCTCTTGATCACCGCCGTCGTGGTGGGTGTCGGTCCGCGCCTCTGGGGCATCGCCAATGCGCACGACGAAGTGCCGGTTTCTCTCCCGCCGGTCGAGACGATCGCCGAGCGCTCGTACGTGTACGACGCGGCTGGAAACGAGATCGCGGCCTACGAACTCGAGAACATCCAGCCGGTGTCGATCGATCAGGTTCCCGAAGCCGTGATCGGGGCCGTGCTGGCGGTGGAGGATCGCGAGTTCTATCGCCACGACGGCGTGAACGTTCGTGGCCTGTTCCGCGCCTCGTTGTCGAACTTCGAAGGCGGCGCTCGTCAAGGCGCGTCGACCATCACCCAGCAAGTCGTGAAGGTCGACTACTTGGCGGGCCTCGAGCGCGACGGTCGCTACAAGCTCATGCAGATCCTGTACGCGCGGCGGCTCGAAAAGGAGCTCGCGAAGGATCAGATCCTCGAGCGCTATCTCAACACCATCTTCTTCGGCAACAACGCGTACGGGATCCAGGCCGCTTCCGAGGTGTACTTCGGCAAGAACGTCGAGCAGTTGACCCTGGTCGACGGCGTGTTCCTGGCCGGGCTCATTCAGGCTCCGTCGAGTTACGACCCCATACGGCGCCCCGAGCCCAGCCGACGGAGATTCGTCGAAGTCCTCGATGCCGCGGTCGACGAGGAGTTGATGACACGAGCCGAGGCCGATTCGATCGTCGAATGCCTCGAACCGCGCGAGGCGCCCACGGCGGCCGAGCAGGCCGCTCTCGATGAGCGGTGCGTCGGAAGCTGGCAGATCCCCGAACTGGTGCAGGCGATCCCCGAGAAGAAGATCACGCGAACTCACTTCAGCGAGGAAGTGCGCTCGTACCTCCTGAACCGATCCGACATCCTCGGCGACACCTACGAAGAGCGCTACTACCGACTCTTCCGCGGCGGCTTGAAGATCTACACGACGCTCGATCCGAAGGTTCAGGCCGCCGCCGAGTCGGCCAAACTCACCCAGTTGCCGGCCAATTCGGCGGGCATCGAGGCATCGGTGGTGACACTCGATTCGAAGACCGGTGCGGTACGGGCGATGGTGGGCGGCCGCCCGTTCCAGGCCGGGCGCAACGAAGTGAATC
>JBEAXP010000187.1:0-28572 GCA_041159745.1 Actinomycetota bacterium
TCACCACTCGTTCGATCGACTCGGTGCCGAACGCCAACGCGGCGATGCCAGCCGGACCGTTCACGCGGAACACGTCGCGGATGCCGAGTTCGTCGGCCACCGCCAACACCACCGGATCGACCGCGCCGTTCGCCCCGGGTTTGGGTGGAACCACCACTTGCACGAGCGGAACACCGGCCACCGTGGCCGGACCGCCCAGTTGGGCGAGAACGCTCGGATAGCTGGCCTTGCCGCTCGGGCAGAAGAGGCCGGCCGAGGCGATGGGCGAGACGCGCTCTCCCACCACTAGTCCGGGATCGGATTCGAACTGCCAGTCGCCGTGCCGTGTGAGCAGTTGCTCGTTGAAGCGGCGGATGTGGTCGACCATGTCGCGAATCGCGGCGCGAACACCGTCGTCCACCTGGCGGCGGGCCTTGTCGCGTTCGTCGTCCGACACGCGCAGTCCGTCGGGTTCGACGTTCACCTTGTCGAAGCGAGCCAATGCGTCGCAAACCGCCGCGTCGCCGCGCTCGCGCACGTCGCCTACCAGACCGGCGATCTGCTCGCGCAGTTCGGCCGAGATCGACTTGTTGATGTCGCGATCGACGAGCGCCCGACGCGACGCGTGGTCGAGCGACGACCACGTCATCACTCGAAGAACGTCGGCGCCCGCTGTTCCAGCCACGGGGTCAGGGTATCCGTGCGTCCGCGGCGGATCGTCGGGAGGACAGCGCGACGACCGCGACCATCAGGGTCACGAACGCGATCACACTGCCGTACGCCAGCGACCATTCGGGTCCGGCCCAGTCGGCCACCAGTCCGGTGATCGGGCCACCGATGGGCGTGGAACCCAGGAACGCCACGGCCGAGAGCGCGAGAAGACGACCGCGCATCTCGGGTGGACACTTCTGCTGCACGAGCCCATTGAACGTGGAGATGAAACCGGCGCCTCCGATACCCAGCGGCACCGCGGCGATGAACGCGATCGGTGCGCTGGGCGCCCAGGCCACCAGCGGGCCGGCCACGCTCAGCAAACCGACGCTGCCCAGGAACACGACGACCGATGCGCGCTCGCGTGACGCGGTGTAGAGCGAGCCGATCACGTTGCCCACGCTGATGACCGCGAGCACCCAGCCGAACCACCGCTCGTCACCCCAGCGGATGTCGCTCAATTTCGGCAGCGACACCTGATAGTTGTAGGCGAAGGTCGCCACCATCACGAGCACCACGTGGAAGATCAGCAACTCGCGATCGCGGGCCACGAAACGCAGCGAGTCGCGCACCGGTGTTCCGCCGAGCGGTGCGCGCGGGCTGCGATGCAGCTTGGTCGGATCGATGAGCATCACCGTCGCGATGACCGCCACGAACGACAGCGCGTTGATCGTGAAGCACCAGGCCGTGCCGAGCGGCCCGACCAGGGCCGCGGCCAATGCGGGCCCGAAGATGCGCGAACCGGTCATCGTCGCGGTGTTCAACGACATCGCATTGCTGATGTCGGCCGGCTCGACGAGTTCGGCCACCAGAGCGCGCCGGGCCGGATTGTCGAACGCGTTCACGAGTCCGAGCACCAACGACAGTGCGTAGATCACTCCGACGTTCGCCCAGCCGGCGAAGTCGACCAGCGCCAGCACGATGGCCTGGGCGGCCAACAACCATTGCGTGAGGAGGCACATGGCCCGCTTGTCGTAGCGATCGGCCACCGCGCCGGCCCACGCCCCCAACACGAGAATGGGCAAGAACTGGAACGCCACGACCAAGCCGAGGCTCGTGGCCCGCCCGGTGAGGCGATACACGAGGATCGCCATGGCGGTGGACTGGATCCAACTGCCCACGTTCGACACGAGCAAACCGCCGAAGAACAAGCGGGCGTTGCGCGTGCGCAGCGAGCGAAACGTTCCGGCCGACGCCATGTCACCGACCGTCCATGTCAGTGCCGCCCACGTCAGTCGTCGAGCTTCAACGCCGAGATGAAGACGTCGCCGGGGACTTCCACACGGCCGATGGCCTTCATCTTCTTCTTGCCTTCCTTCTGCTTCTCCAGAAGTTTGCGCTTACGGGTGATGTCACCGCCGTAGCACTTGGCGAGAACGTCCTTGCGCTTGGCCTTCACGGTTTCGCGAGCGATCACCTTGCCGCCGATGGCGGCCTGGATCGGCACGTCGAACATCTGCCGCGGGATGAGTTCTTTCAGTTTCTCGCACATCCGGCGGCCGTAGTCGAACGCCTTGTCGCGGTGGACGATGGTGGAGAAGGCGTCGGCCGCGATGCCGTTGAGAAGAAGGTCGACCTTGGCCAGGGCGCTCTGCTGGTAGCCGTCGAGCTCGTAGTCGAGACTCGCGTAGCCCTGGGTGCGGCTCTTCATCTGATCGAAGAAGTCGACCACCACTTCGGCCAGCGGAATCTTGTAGTGGAGCTCCACGCGCTCGGGCGAGAGATACTCGAGCTTCGACAGGTCGCCGCGGCGGCTCTGACACAGCTCCATGAGAGTGCCCGTGTACTCCTTGGGCGTGATGATGCTCACCCGGAAGTACGGCTCTTCGATGAACTCGATGTTCTGCGCGGGCGGCAGGTCGGCCGGGTTGTCGACCTTCACCATCTCGCCGTTGGTCTTGGTGACGCGGTACTCCACGCTCGGCGCCGTGGCGATGAGTGCCAAGCCGAACTCGCGCTCGAGGCGTTCCTTCACGATCTCCATGTGCAAGAGGCCGAGGAAGCCGCAGCGGAAACCGAAACCGAGCGCACCCGACGTCTCGGGTTCGTACGTGATCGATGCGTCGTTGAGCTTCAACTTCTGCAAGCTCTCGCGCAGGTTCTCGAACTCGTCGCCGTCGATCGGATACAGACCGCAGAAGACCATCGGCTTCGGATCGCGATAGCCGGGCAGGGCCTCGGTGGCGGGACGGCTCGCCAACGTGACCGTTTCACCCGAACGGGCCTCGGCCACATCCTTGATGCCGGCGATGAGGTAACCCACTTCGCCAGGCCCGAGTTCGGCCACCGGGGTGGTGGCCGGTCGGCGCACCCCGATCTCGATCGCTTCGTGCTGGGCGTTGGCCTGCATGAAGTTGAGGCGCGAACCGCTGCTGATGCGTCCGTTCATCACGCGAATGGAGGACACGACACCGCGGTACTGGTCGTACTGGCTGTCGAAGATGAGAGCCTGCAGGGGCGCGTCGGGATCACCCTTCGGAGCCGGGATGCGCTCGCACACGGCGTCGAGAAGATCGCCCACGCCCTCGCCGGTCTTGGCGGAGATGCGCAGGATGTCTTCGGCCTTGATGCCGAGCACCGTCTCGATCTCCATCGCGTACCGATCGGGGTCGGCGGCCGGCAGGTCGATCTTGTTGAGGGCGGCCACGATCTCGAGATCGTTCTCCAGGGCGAGGTAGCAGTTGGCCAAGGTCTGGGCCTCGATGCCCTGGGCGGCGTCCACCACCAGGATCACGCCCTCGCACGCGGCGAGCGAACGGCTCACCTCGTAGCCGAAGTCGACGTGGCCGGGGGTGTCGATGAGGTGCAGCGTGTGGCCCTTCCACTCCACCCGCACGTTCTGGGCCTTGATGGTGATGCCGCGCTCGCGCTCGAGATCCATCGAGTCGAGGTACTGCTCGCGCATGTCGCGGGCATCCACGGCCTTGGTGAGCTCGAGAATGCGGTCGGAGAGCGTCGACTTCCCGTGGTCGATGTGGGCGATGATCGAGAAGTTGCGGATTCGGGAGAGGTCCATGAGGGGTTGGCCGCCGTCACGCGAAGACGCACGAGGACGCCCCAATCCTACCCGCGACCCCTTTACGCTGGGATGTTGGGCGTTGGACGAGCCCCGGGACGCTGGTACCCTGCCAGGGCTGTTTCAAAGGTTTCGAGGTTCACGTGGCCAATATCAAGAGTCAGAAGAAGCGCATTCGCACCAACGCCAAGGCCGCTGAGCGGAACAAGGCCGTCAAGAGTGAGTTGAAGACGCGCATGAAGTCTGCTCGTACGAGCATTGGCTCCGAGAAGAACGCCGAAGACGTCCGCCTCGCGGTGAAGCGCATCGACATGGCTGCCGCCAAGGGCATCATTCACAAGAACGCAGCGGCTCGTCGCAAGAGCCGTCTCATGAAGAAGGTCAACGCCGCCGGCTGACCGTCGGTGCGAGCCGAGCGAGCCGCGCCACCAAGACGTCCATCACCACGTCTTCTTCCAATCCAGTTCCGCCCCGCAGATCGCTGTCGGCGCGCGACAACAGTTCGAACGCCCGACGCACGCCGTCGTGTCCGATCGACCGGAACGTGTTGTACGCCTTTTCGGCCGGGAATCCCTTGATGCCGAGGGCCGACTCGGCGTCGGCGATGCTGGCGATGTCGCGACCGTCGAGTTTGGCCAACCGTGTGTAGTGATTGTGCAGTTGGGCCAGGATCTGGAGCGGATGACGATCGCCCGCCTGCATCATGCGGCGCGCCGCGCGCAGGGCTTCGGTCGCATTGCCCTTGTCGATCGAGTCGGTGAGATCCCACGGCAACGCGTCACCACGCTGACCCAGGAACGGCCTCACCATGTCGGCGGTCATCTTCTTGGGGCCATAGGTCGCCATGAGGGTTTCGGCCAAGCCCTCGAACCGCGCGACGTCCTCGCCCAACCACTCGATCACCAGATTCATGCCGGCGGCGTCGAATTGCAGCCCGCGCATCTCCACCTGGCTCTCCCACCACGCGCGACGCTCGCGCGCCTTGGTGGGCGGTGACGGGTCGATGATCTGACCTCCCGCGGCCTTCACCGACTTCTTGAGCGGTTCCGACACTCGCCCCGATCCCCACTCGATGATCAGGTCGGTGAAGTCGGCCGCGTCGGCGGCGTACGCCACGAGCGCTTCGATGTCGTCGGCCGAGAATCCGCCGTCGCGTCGCACCACGATCACGCGCCGCTCGGTGAAGAAAGGCGGCGTCTGAGCCGACTCGGTCACGCCACTCATCACGTAGTCGCCGCCGAACTCCTCGAGCATCAACGAGCGGTCGTTCTCGCCGACGAGTTGGCGAGCGAGGTCGGACACGTGCTCGCTGACGAGGATCTCATCGGATCCGTGCACGAGGAAGAGTCCCACGAGTCAAGGTTGCCACACGGGTGAGGCGCACCCGAGGTGCGCGAGCGGCCAGGAGCACGACCACGAACAACGGAGTCGCCACATCGACCCACGTGGGCAAACCGGCTCGGGCCCCTCGCTCGGCGACGACCGCGACCGCTCGCACTCCGAGATCGACCGGAAACAGCAGCACTCGTCCAAAGTCATCGGGCAGCAATGCGGCGGCCAGAACCAGCGGGAGGCCGGCGAGCATCACCGCGCCGGCGATGGGTCCGGCCACCACGTTGGTCACGATTCCGATCGCATCGGGCCAGCCGAACACCGACGCCGACACCGGCAACACTGCGAGTTGCGCACCGATCGTCGGTGCGACGAACGACGCGATGCGTCCGTCGCCGAGTGCGCGCTGCACCAACGGGCTCAGCAGTACGAGTCCCCCGCAGCCGCTGACCGACAACCACCACCCCACCGACCACACGAGGAACGGATCGACGATCACGCCCACGACCACGGCAACGGACAACGCGCGCAGCGATCGTGCGGATGTTCGCGGCAGAACGAGGGCGGCCCCGGCCATCAAGGCGGCGCGAACGACCGAAGGTTCGGCTCGTGTGAGGATCACGAAGATCGACAGGAACATGATCGACGACGCGATGCGGGTGCGCTGTCGCATTCGGGAGAGCAGCGGGGCGACCACCGCCATCACGTACGCGACGTTCTGCCCCGATACCGCGGTGAGATGGGCCAGACCGGCTCGGCGGAACTCGTCGACAACCGAGCGGTCGAGATGACGATCGTCGCCGTACAGCAAGCCGGTCAGGAGATTCCGACGATCGTCGGGCAACGAGGACGCACCCTCGGCGAACAAGTGTCGGAGTCGGTTCACCGAGCGATGCAGATGATCGGCCGATTGGCCGGTCACGACGATGTCGTCGACGCGCACCCGACCGACGATGTGCCGCAACAGGTCTCGACGAGGTCGCGGCGACGCTTCGATCAGACCGGTGAGCAACACCCGCTCACCGGAAGACACGCGTTCGATTCGACGGGCCAGTCGCCCGTACAGCCAGGCGTCCACGCGTCGACCGTCGACCACGAAGACCGCGTGCGTGCCCCGTTCGCTCGGGTCGGGATCGTCGGCCAGCGTGGCCGAAACCGCAACCGGCCCGGTGGGGACCGGCACGGCCGTCCACTCGACGACTCCTCGTCCGAGGGCCACGATCGACAACGCCACCACGACCAGTGCCGATCGATCACGCGATGCGAACACCGCGGCCAACCCGACGGCAACCAGCAGCACGAACACCAAGCGGCTCGACTGGACTCGACCGTTCGTCACCCAGTCGGACGTCCACGCGCCCAGAGTCACAGCGGCCGCGGCGAACGGGAATCGCCACCAATGCCCGTCGCGACCCGGCTCGACCTCGTACCGTTGAGAGTCGTGAGCGACCTGGCGCGTGTTCCGATCGTCCCCGACGGCGTCCGCTACCACCGCTTCATGGTCCGCCGCAACGGACCGCTCATGGGTCTGACCATTCCGTTCGCGTGCGGTGTGCTGGCACTGTTGTTGCTCACCGGATCGGAGTCGACGTGGCGCGGAGTGCTCGGCTTCGTGCTCGCGATCATGGCGTTGCCGACCCTTCCCCTCATGGGCATCCCGGTGATGGGCGGCTCGGTGCGCTGGCTCCTGGCCATCGTGTCGAGTGCCGTCGTGTGGGCACTGATCGGATTCGTCGCGGCGCGCCGTTCGACGAGTCGGGTGGCCACCAGTTGGCCCGAGTGGCGTCGCGAGTGGCGGCGATTGGCCATCGGCGTGTGGATCGGGGCCCTGCTCGGCATCGGAGTGGCCGCGACCCTGTTGTCGGTGAGCCTCTGACGGTCAGACCGTCACGAGTCCGCGAATCGCCGCCACTTTGGCCGGACCGAGTCCGGGAACGTCGAGCAGATCGTCGACCGACACGAAGCGTCCGATCTCCGAACGTCGCGTGACGATCGCGCTGGCGGTGGCCGGGCCGACTCCGGGTAATTGATCGAGTTGTTCGATCGTGGCCGCGTTGAGATCGAGCGGAAACTGCGAACCGGTCGATGCCGTCGCACCGGCCGGTGCGGTCACCACTTCGCCGATTGCCGGAACGTAGATCTGCTCGCCGTCACGAAGCTCGGCGGCCAGATTGAGTGCGTCGACCCGGGCCCGCGGCAACGCTCCCCCGGCGGCCGCCACCGCATCGACCACGCGTGAGCCGCCACCGAGCGTGTAGACACCCGGCGTCGACACCGAGCCTGCGACGTGCACCACCACCTCGGTGGCCGGCGCGAGCGAAGGTTCAAACGCCACCGATGAGTCGACGCCAGCCGTGGGGACACTGTCGACCCGCGACAGTTGGGCGGTGGCATCGGGTGGATTCGGCTTCAACAGCCACCAGCCGATGATCGCCATCGCGAGCACCGCTCCGACGGACGACGCGACTTTGCGCGGGCCGATCCAGCGCAGCCAACCCATCACATCGGGAGTGCTGCGCTCGGACGGCGGACCAGGACGCCAGGAATCCACGAGACCTCACAACTGTCGAATGCCCGAAGGGCGGTTCGTTCAGGCGCGTGCCGGTGAGACGCGCCAATGCGAGTCGAGGGCGGCTCGACGATCGAGTTCGGCCCGGACCTCCTGGTCACGACGTGAGTCGTCCCATCCGAGCAGAGGGGCCGCGATGTGGGCGATACGAACGATGGCCGCTTCGGGAACACGCGACACGGTTCCGAGCACGAGGCGGCGATCGATGATGTCGGCGAGTGTGCGCGCCGCTTCGTCGACGACGGCGACGATCACCTGTGCTTCCACGTCGCCCGAACCGGCGATCGGCCGGGCCAATTCGGGATCGTCGGACACCAGCTCGACGATCTTGCGATGGTCGGTTCCGAGGAGACGGGCGACGAGTTCGGCCGACTGCGGTGAGAGGCCGGCCTCGACGAGGCTCGCGGCCGCGGCGGCGAGGAACGGCTCGGCGTCGTCGGCCCACGCGAACGTGCCGTGCGCGGCGGCACTGCGCGTGGCGAATTCGCGCATGGGCACGTCGGCGAGTTCGTGGGCGGCCAGTTCGTCGACCATCTCTTCGGCGGTCGCGCGGGCCGTGGTCCACTTGCCGCCGCCGATCGACCACAGATTGCGCACACCTCGGTCGACGTGGTGGTACAGCTCGTGACGCCGGCTGGCCGAGTAGGTGTCACCCTCGGAGTTCGACGTCTCGGTCGGATCGACCGTGGCGTCGGTGCGCTTGATGAGCGGACGCACGCCGATCGTGGTGAGCTCCACGTCATCGAACGTGAGCGGAGCCTCGGCGTCCGACATGGTGGAGTTCACGGTGTCGAGGATCAAGTCGACGTCGTCGGAGGCGACCACCGGGTCGGATTCGGTGATCGGCGTGTCGGTGGGGCCGATGAACGACTTGCCCATCCAGGGCGACACGATCACGTGTCGCCCCGACTGCGCGCGGGCGAACACCGCGTCGCGAACCCCGCCGCCGCCCAGCGGGCGCGTGAGAATGTGAACACCCTTGGAGCGATCGACACCCACGCCGGTGGGCCGTCCGAGAGCGGCGAGCACCTTGTCGATCCAGGGGCCGGCCGCGTTCACCACCACACGGGCCCTCACCTCGAGCGAACGGCCGCTCAAGCGATCGACGGCACGCACGCCATCGACGAGGAAGTCGCCCGACACATCACGCCCCACGAACGAATCCACCGACACGTGGTTGACGAGAACTGCTCCCGCCGCCGCCGCCGACTGCGCATAGGCGAGCAGAAGGCGTTCGGGGTGCAGATTGAGCGTGTCGTGGTACGCGAACCCGCCCTGCAAACCATCCGGATCGAGCCACGGCACCCTCTTCAACAACGCCGACTTCGACAACCACTTCGGATGCGGAATGCGCAGGCTGTCGGGAGCGGCCACGTTGCGATCGAAGGAGAGCGCGTCGTACAGGAGCACTCCGGCACCGAGGAGCGGAGTGGGCGGCTTGCTCCAACGCCAAGCCGGCATGATGAATTGCGTCTGCTCGACGAGATGCGGAGCACCCAGGGCGAGGATTCGCCGCTCGCGCAGACTTTCGCGAACCACCGCCACGTCGTACTGCTCGAGATAGCGGATACCGCCGTGGATGTACTTGGTGGTGGCCGAACTGGTGCCCGATCCGAAGTCGTCGCGCTCGAGCAAGGCCGTGCGCAGACCCCGAGACGCCGCTTCACGCGCGACGCACACCCCGGTGATGCCGCCGCCGATCACGAGCACGTCGAAGTGCTCCGAGAGTCGGTCGACCGGGCGATCGAGTCGTGCCGTCATCGGGCTCTAGAAGAGACGCGCGGTGAGCTTCTTGCGCCACTGCGCGGTGCGCGGATCATCGGGACCCATGAGTTCGAGGATGTCGACGAACTGCTGACGGGCGTCGTCGTCACCTTTCACCTTGTCGATCAGAACGTTCAGCTGGTGGTCGTAGTCGTCGGCCGGTCGCAGCGACATGCGGGCCGCCGCGGCGGCTTTGCGAACGTCGTCGGACTCCGGAACGCGAGCCAGCACTTGCAGGGCTTCCTCTCCCCGGCCCGACCCGGTGAGCACGTTCGCGAGAGCCACCACCGCACTCTCGTCGCCGGGCGACAATTCGAGCGCTCGCCGCAAACTCGCTTCGTCACCGGCTCGAACGAGCTCCGCGATCTCCTCGTCGACGGCGGTGGGCAACAACGTGTCGACGAACTGCTGCACGGCCTGTTCGGGATACGCGCCCTGGAAGCCGTTGACAACCGCACCCTTGTCGATCGCGTACACGGCCGGAATCGACTGAACGCGGAACGCCTGCGAAATGGCCGGGTTCTCGTCGACGTTCACCTTGGCGAGCACGACTTTGCCGCCGGTCGCATCGATGACCTTCTCGAGAATCGGGCCGAGCGTCTTGCACGGTCCGCACCACGGCGCCCACAGATCGACGACCACAGGCGTGGTCATCGATCGCTCCATGACGTCGGTTTCGAAGGTCGCGTCGGTGACGTCGATCGCCATGGAAATGACGATACCGCCGGTCGTGGCCGGCGTTCGGAAGTCAGCCGAACCACCGATACCGTACGGGCCGTGAGCGCCGACGTCGCCGGAGTCGATCTTCCCAAGGTCACCAGCTGGCTCGAGTCGAACGTGGCCGGGGCCCGTGGGCCGTTCACCTTCGATCTCATCGCCGGCGGGCACTCCAACCTCACGTATCGAGTCACCAGCGCCACGGGCGAACGCTTCGTTCTGCGTCGTCCGCCGCTCGGACACGTGTTGGCCAGCGCGCACGACATGAGCCGCGAACACCGCATCATCGCGGCCCTGCGCGACACGCCCGTGCCCGTCGCTCCCGCGGTCGGATTCTGCGACGACCCCGATGTGAACGGCGTGCCGTTCTACGTCATGAAGTTCGTCGACGGACTGGTGATCCGCGATCGCGAAGCGGCCGAGACTCTTCTCGCGCCCGACGCCCGTCGTCGCGCCAGCGAATCGATCGTCGACACCATGGCGGCGATCCACGCGGTCGATCCGGCCGCCGTGGGCCTCGGCGAACTCGGCCGCCACGATGGCTACATCGCGCGCCAACTCAAGCGTTGGTACGGCCAGTGGAACGCCCAGAAGACCCGCGAGCTGCCCGCGGTCGATCGTGTGCACGACGAGTTGCTGGCCCGCGTGCCCGAACAAGGCCCGGCCACGCTCGTGCACGGCGACTACCGACTCGACAACTGCATGGTCGATTCGTCCGGCCGAGTGATCGCCGTCCTCGACTGGGAGATCTGCACCCTGGGCGACCCCATGGCCGACCTCGGACTGCTGATGGTGTACTGGACCGGGCCCGATGACGATCAGTCGTCGTGGACCAACGGCTCGTGCACCGCGCCGGGATTCCTCAACCGCCGCACCCTCGCCGAGCGGTACACGAAGGTGAGCGGCCGCGACACCAGCCAACTCGACTTCTACGTCGCGTTCGCCTACTGGAAGTTGGCCTGCATTCTCGAGGGCGTGTACGCGCGCTACCTCGGCGGCGCACTCGGCCAGCGCGACCCCGCCGAACTCGAACCGTTCAATCAGCAAGTCATCGGTGCGGCCGCGCGCGCCGAACAACTCCTGAGCGAATTGCGATGACGTCTCCGTTGGCCGACGTCGAGTTGCACGGCGAATTGCCGTCGCTCGTCGACCCGGTGCTGATCGTTTCGCTCAAGGGCTGGATCGACGCCGCCGAGGCCGCCGACGAGGCCATGTCGGCCATCGAAGGACAGATCGATCCGCTGCCGGTGGCCACGTTCGACACCGACGTCTTCATCGACTACCGCGCTCGTCGCCCGACGATGGAGATCCGCGACGGCCGCAACACCAACATCGACTGGCCGTCGATCGACCTCTACTCGGGGCGCGACACCAACGGCCGAGACGTGCTGATCCTCACCGGCCACGAACCCGACTCGGCCTGGAACCGCTTCTCGGCCGCCGTCCGCGAACTGTGCGTGCGACTGAACGTGAAGATGATGGTGGGATTGGGCGCCTACCCCTTCCCCACTCCGCACACGCGGCCCAGTCGCCTGTCGTGCACCACCCCGTCGTCCGAACTGCTGCAGCGCACCGCCTTTCTTCGCACATCGGTCGACGTTCCGGCCGGTATGACCGCGGTTCTCGAGCACGTCCTCCACCATGCGGGGATTCCGTCCATCACTCTGTGGTCGCAGGTGCCCCAGTACATCCCGGCCATGAGCTATCCGGGTGCCGCCGTGGCCCTTCTCGACGGCATCAACCACGTGTCCGGTCTGCACTTCGACCGTCGCGCCCTCGAGCACGAGGCCATCATCCAACGCGATCGTCTCGATCGCCTGGTGGCCCGCAACGACGAGCACCGCGAGATGGTGGCCAAACTCGAGTCGGCGTACGACTCGACGCTGCAGCCCACTCTCCCGCTCGAACCCCAGCCGGCCGCGCTCAGCGAGTCGGACATCCCCTCACCCGAGGAGTTGGCGGCCGAGCTCGAAGCGTTCCTGCGCAACGCCAATCCCGAGGGTTGACGGATTCGGCTCGGGCCGATTCGCATCGCTACGGTCGGTCACGAATCGAGCGAAGGAGACAGCCATGAAGGTCGACGGTGGCATCAGCGCCAATCTGCACGAGACCATCGCGAGCGCCAAGGAAGTCGAAGCGGCCGGGTATTCGGGCGCATGGACGGCCGAGACGAGCCACGATCCGTTCCTGCCGTTGCTGCTCGCCGCCGAGCACACCCAGAAGATCGAACTCGGTACGTCGATCGCCGTGGCCTTCGCGCGCAGCCCGATGACCGTCGCCAACACCGCGTGGGATCTGCAGGCGTTCTCGAAGGGTCGGTTCGTCCTCGGCCTGGGCAGTCAGATCCAGCCGCACATCACCAAGCGCTTCAGCATGCCCTGGAGCAAGCCGGCCGCCCGCATGCGCGAATTCGTCCTCGCCATGCGCGCCATCTGGGACTGCTGGCTCAACGGCACCAAGCTCGACTTCCGCGGCGAGTTCTACACGCACACGCTCATGACGCCGTTCTTCACTCCCCCGGCATCCGATCTCGCCGGGTTCGGACCGCCCAAGATCTTCCTCGCCGGAGTGGGCGAACTCATGACCGAAGTCGCCGGCGAGGTGTGCGACGGTTTCATCTGCCATGGATTCACGACCGAGAAGTACCTTCGCGAAGTCACCATCCCGGCTCTCGCTCGCGGTCGCGCCAAGGCCGGCAAGACCATGGAGGGTTTCGAGATCGTCGGGCCGAGTTTCGTGGTGACCGGCAACAACGAGAAGGAAATGGCCGCGGCCGCGGCCGGCACGCGCCAGCAGATCGCGTTCTACGGCTCGACGCCGGCCTACCGCCCGGTTCTCGACATCCACGGATGGGGCGACCTCCAGGAGCGGCTCAACACTCTGTCGAAGCAGGGCAAGTGGGTCGAGATGGGTGAACTCATCGACGACGAGATCCTCAACACCTTCGCGGTCGTGGGTGAACCCGAGACGGTCGCGCCCGAACTGCACACGCGCTACGGCGACGTGATCCAGCGCATTTCGTTCTACGCGCCTTATCGCACCGACCCCGAGCGTTGGCGCCGGGTCCTGGCCGACCTGCAGTCGGCCTAGACGAGTTCGAGTCCGCCGTCGAGGTACAACTCGCGGCACTTGGCCCGCTGCAACTTGCCGCTGCTCGTCTTGGGCAGAGTTCCCGGCTTCACGAGCATCACGTCACGCGGCGGGAGTCCCGACACCTCGAGGGCCGAATGGTGGATGTCGGCGCGCACTCGATCGAGGTCGACATCCTTCACCTCGGCCACCACGATGACGGTTTCCTTGCCCTTGTAACCGTCGATGCCGAAGGCGATCACGTTGCCCGCGCGAACACCCTCGATCGCTCCGACCGCTCGTTCGATGTCTTCGGGAAACACGTTCCGGCCGCCGACGATGATGACGTCCTTGATGCGGCCGCAGATCACCAGTTCGCCGTCGAGCGTGTAGGCGAGATCACCCGTGCAGAGCCAACCGTCGTGGAACATGGCCGCGGTGGCCTCGGGTCGCTTGTAGTAGCCCGGTGTCACGCTCGTGCCGCGCAACAGGAGTTCACCAACGTGGCGTTCGGGCAGTTCGACTCGGGTGTCGGGATCGACGATCTTCATCTCGAGACCGGGCACCGCCCGACCGAGCAGCGGCAGACGCCGCACATGAATCTGGTCGTCATCGTTCGGATCGACTTCCTTCGCGATTCGTTCGCGCTCGAGCACGATCCGATCGACCGAATCGCACACCAGTCCGCGGTGGCGCTTCGGGAACGCGCCGCCGATGGCCACTTCGGCCATTCCGAAGGCCGGGAACACGCTGCCGGCGCGGAATCCGAACCGACCGGCTTCGTTCACGAACGCCTCGACGGCCACCGGGTCGACCGGCTCGGCCCCCGACAACGCCAGCGTCAGCGATGACAGGTCGATGTCCTTCATACGCTTCAACGCGCGCGTGGCCAGCACCCACGAGAAGTTGGGACCCGCCGTGGCCGTGCCCTTCCAGTCGCTGATCCACTGCATCCACGAACCGGGGTGGGCCATGAAGTCCTGCGGCGCCGCCTGAACGAGTTGCACGCCCTTCAACATCGGGATGGACAGGAATCCGACCAATCCCATGTCGTGATACAGCGGAAGCCACGACACCATCACTTCCGACTGGGTGAGTTCGGCCGCTTCGCAGGAAGCGTCGATGTTCGCGCACAGAACCCGGTCGGGAATCATCACGCCCTTGGGTTCGGAAGTGGAGCCACTGGTGTACTGCAGGATCACGAGACGCTCGGGATCGTCGGCCGGCAACTCGAGTCGATCGCCGGTCGGACGTCCGGCACCCGGTAGCACCGCGGCCATCGGTTTGATGGGCGGGTCGCCCGGTGCGGCTTGGTAGAAGTCGGCCAGCAAGTCGTCGATCAGGACGAGCTTGGCCTCGCCGTGACGAATGCGGGCGCGCGTGCTGTCGACGAACGCGTCGAGCGACGCCATGCGCATCGGCAACGGCAGCACCATGCTCGCGGCACCGGCGAGCCAGCATCCGCGCACGATCGTCATGAGCGCGCGACTGGTGGGGCCGAGGATGGCCACATGGTCACCCGGAGCGATGCCGAGCGACTGCAACGTGGCGGCCACCGCACGGGCTTCGTCGTGGATCTGGCGCCACGCGATGAAGTCGGGCCCGTCGGCCGGCTTCACGCTCGCGCCCACGAAACGGACTCCGGTGGGTGCGTCAGCGGCGCGCTCGAGGCGAGCGATCACCGAACCGCTGGACGGAACGAACGACGAGAGCGAGGCGTTCATGAGACCGGCGAGAACCTAGTCGTGACCACCCGAGCCGAGCCGACTTGTCCCCCAAAGACCCAGCCCACGGGGGTCGACTCACCGCACGAAACCGGCGCTCGTCGGGGATCGACCATTACCCTGGTCACCCATGTCCGCACCCTCCGACGACGCACCGCGCCACCGCTACAACGCGGCCCTCGCGCGGCGCATCGAGGAGACCTGGCAGGACCGGTGGGACGCCGAGGGCACGTTCCACGCACCGAATCCGGCCGGCCCGCTGGCCGAGCCCGACAAGGTGGCCGGTCGACCGAAGCTCTTCGTGCTCGACATGTTTCCCTATCCGAGCGGCGCCGGCCTGCACGTGGGTCACCCGCTCGGCTACATCGGCACCGATGTGTACGGGCGCTTCAAGCGCATGATGGGCTTCAACGTCCTGCACGCACTCGGTTACGACAGTTTCGGCCTGCCAGCTGAACAGCACGCCATCACGACAGGCGTGCACCCGCGGGTGAACACCGAGGCGAACGTGGCCAACATGCGTCGCCAGTTGCGTCGCCTCGGCCTGGCTCACGACCCGCGACGCAGTGTGAGCACCACCGACGAAGATTTCTACCGCTGGACACAGTGGATCTTCCTGAAGGTGTTCAACGCGTGGTACGACGCCGACCAAGGTCGGGCCCGACCCATCTCCGAACTCGAAGCCGAACTCGCCTCCGGCAAGCGCTCCACTCCCGACGGCCGAGCGTGGAGCGAGCTGCCGCGCACCGAGCAACGAGCGCTGATCGACTCGCACCGCCTGGCCTATCTGTCGGAGGCCCCGGTGAACTGGTGCCCGGGACTGGGCACCATCCTCGCGAACGAAGAGGTCACGGCCGACGGTCGCAGCGACATCGGCAACTACCCGGTGTTCAAGAAGAACATGCGGCAGTGGATGATGCGGATCACCGCGTACGCCGATCGTCTCCTCGACGATCTCGATCGCCTCGATTGGCCCGAGCCCATCAAGTTGATGCAGCGCAACTGGATCGGACGGAGTCACGGCGCACGCGTCGACTTCGAGTCGTCGGCCGGCACGATCACCGTGTTCACCACTCGCCCCGACACCTTGTTCGGGGCCTCGTTCATGGTGCTCGCACCGGAGCATCCACTCGTGGACGCGCTCACCACCGCCGAACAACGCGCGGCGGTCGACGCGTACCGGACCACCGCGGCGGCCACCAAGGATCTCGATCGTCAGGCCGAGGGACGCGAGAAGACCGGCGTCTTCACCGGCTCGTTCGCGGTCAATCCGCTGAACGGCGAGTCGATTCCGGTCTGGATCGCCGACTACGTGCTCATGGGTTACGGAACAGGCGCGATCATGGCCGTCCCGTGCGGCGACGAACGCGACTTCGAGTTCGCCCGCAAGTTCGGCCTGGCGATTCCCGCGATCCAGCAACCACCGGCAGTCTGGTTCGAGGCTCGATCACTCGCGCCGCAGTCGGGTTCCTCCGTCGACACGGCCGCGTGGCCCGAGGCGTTCGTGGGCGATGGCGTGTACATCAACTCGGCCCGCGCCGGTCTCGATCTGAACGGCGTCTCTTCGGTCGACGAAGGCAAGCGCATCGTGAACGAGTGGCTCGAGCGCAACGCACGCGGACAGGCCACCATCAATTACAAGTTGCGCGACTGGCTGTTCAGCCGTCAGCGCTACTGGGGTGAACCGTTCCCGATCGTGTACGACGCCGAGGGGGCTCCGGTCTCGCTGCCCGAGTCGATGCTCCCGATCCTGTTGCCCGAACTCGAGGACTTCAAGCCACAGGCGCTCGACCCGGACGACGACGTGACCGATCCGATCCCGCCGCTCGCGCGCGCGACGGAGTGGACCACCGTCACGCTCGACCTGGGTGATGGTCCGAAGAAGTACCGCCGAGAGATCAACGTGATGCCGCAGTGGGCCGGATCCTGCTGGTACGAACTGCGCTACCTCGACCCCACCAACACCGATCACTTCGTCGACCCGGCGGTGGAGAAGTACTGGATGGGTCCGGCCGACGACGGCGACGGACGAACCGGCCACACCGGTGGCGTCGACTTGTACGTGGGTGGTGTCGAGCACGCGGTTCTGCACTTGCTGTACGCCCGGTTCTGGCACAAGGTGCTCTTCGATCTCGGCCACGTGTCGAGCTCCGAACCGTTCCACCGTCTCTTCAATCAGGGCTACATCCAGGCCTACGCGTACCGCGATCCGCGCGGCCAGCCGGTGCCGGCCGCCGAGGTGGAGGAGCGCGACGGCTCCTATTGGTTCGAGGGCGAAAAGGTCGCGCGCGAGTACGGAAAGATGGGCAAGAGCCTCAAGAACATCGTCACACCCGACGAGATGTACGACGAGTACGGCGCCGACACGTTCCGGTTGTACGAGATGAGCATGGGTCCGCTCGAGGCCAGCCGACCGTGGAACACCCGCGATGTCGTCGGAATGCAGCGCTTCCTGCAGCGGGTGTGGCGCAACCTTGTCGACGAGGACACCGGCGAACTGCGGGTGTCCGACTCGGCCACGCCCGACGAACTGCGCCGCTTGTTGCATCGCACGATCGACGGTGTCCGGGCCGACATGGACAACCTGCGCTTCAACACCGCCATCGCCAAGTTGATCGAGTTGAACAACGCGCTGACCCAAGAGGTCACTCGTTCGGGATCGACTCCGCGCGAGGTGGCCGACTCGATGGTGCAGATGCTGTCGCCGCTCTGCCCTCACCTCGCCGAAGAACTCTGGGCTCGACTCGGTCACTCGGGTTCGATCACGTTCGTGGCGTTTCCGGTCCCCGATCCGGGCCTGCTGGTCGACGACTCGGTGGAGTATCCGGTGCAGATCAACGGCAAGGTGCGGGCCCGCATCTCGGCTCCGGCCGACGCCGACCAGGCCGCCGTACAGGCGATCGCGCTGGCCGACGACAAGGTCGTGGCCGCCCTGGCCGGCGCCGCACCGAAGAAAGTGATCGTCGTTCCCGGCCGCATGGTCAACCTGGTCGTGTGAGCCCGTGGCGCTGATCGCGGGGGTCATCGAAGGCTTCTACGGTCCGCCCTGGTCCCACGCCGACCGCTTGGCCACCATCGACCTCATCGCCGAGCACGGGGGCAACTGGTACGTGTGGGCCCCCAAGGCCGCACCTCGTCACCGCGAGAACTGGCGCGAGCCGTTCACCCCGGTCGAGATCGACGAATTCGGCGAACTGGCCCGTCGCCGCGGAGAGGTGGGGGTCTCGGTCGGTCTCACACCGGGCCCCGATGCGACGGCCGACGAAGTGATTGCGAAGATGCGGCCGGTGGTGAGCGCCGGAGCGCAGGGTCTCACGCTGTGCTTCGACGACGTGCCCGAACTCGATGCCGCGTCCCGTCACCGCGATCTCGCCAATTCGGTCCGACGAGCTTTCGGTGTTCCGGTGTGGCTGGTTCCCACGCACTACGCCGGAGGCGTGTCGTCGCCATATCTCGAACGATTGATCGACGGACTCGATCGCGAGGTTCTCGTGATGTGGACGGGCTCGCACGTGGTGTGCGACACGATCACCGCGGCCGACGTGACCGCCCGTCGGCGCGTCACGGGCGATCGTCCGCCACTGATCTGGGACAACACACCGGTCAACGACGCGTTGATGACCGAGGCTCTCCACCTCGGCCCGTACTCCGGACGCGATGCCGCCATTCGTTCGTCGATCGCCGGCGTGTTGGTGAACCCGATGGAGTTCGCCCGCGCCTCGTGGCCGACCATCGTCAGTGCACTGGCGTGGTGCCGCGGTGGCGATGCTGTCGACGCATGGGGGCACGAAGTCGACCGCCTCGGTGTTCGTCGACTCGCCGAAGCCACGGCCTTTCCCGACGACGAGCACTGGCCGGGTGCGCGACCAGAACGCGAGTGGTGGGCATCGATCGCCGACATGGATGGCGATGCCGTCGTTCGAACTCTGGGCGAAGGTGTTCGCCGGTGGGTGGACGCCGCCCGCGACGGAGCGAACCTCGCGGTGCGAGCCCTCGACTTGGGATCACTTGGTCCCGGCGAGCGACGCGCGATGGCCCAGTTCGGACTGGCTCTGGCGGCGCGCGAATGGGAACGCCGCCCCGTCCTCACCTTCGGTGGCGGGCCCCGCATTCGACCGGTGGCCGCCAATGACGAGGCCGGGCGGTTCGTCATGGACCCCCGTTCCACCACCTGGTCGACGTCCCTCGTGGCCGATCTGGTTCGGCGAGCCCTGGCCCAACCAGGCCTTTGACCACTCTCCGCGTCCGTTTGAGCAGGTCAAAGAGCCATTTACGGTGAAATCCACCACATTGTGACCATGTGCTTCATACCGTGCCCACGCGGCCACGGACCGCACCTACCGAAAGGGGTTCACATGTACGTCATCGGACTCTTCATCGTGATGGCCATCCTTCTGGAAGCCGTCATGAAAGTCCTCCACTCGGTCCTCGGACTCGTCGGTGTCGACGGTCAGGTCGGCAAGTTGCCGGTGATCGGGGCCAACCTGACGCTGCTCGTGTCGATCCTCATGGTTTGGCTCTTCGGCGATTGGGGCATGGTCCTCGGTGGCTGGGGCTGGGTCCATGAAGACGAGTGGATCAACTACGTCGCCAACGGCGCCATCATCTGCGGAATGATTCCGCTCAAGGACGCCGTGTTCAACGCGATCAACAAGGGCCTGCGCGCCTGATTTCGTCGCCCTGCGGGGCACGTTTCCTTCCCGGACGGGGGGCGGGTTCTTCGGAACCGCCCCCCGTTCAATTTTCCCGGCCGGATTCTCAGCCCATGCGGCAGACGTGGCCGATGCGCGGATCGACGCGGCCGGCGAGCATCTCGCCGTAGAGCCGCTCCACGTTCTCGGCTCCCTGCGTGGTCGCGAAGCGCAGCCAGCCATCCGACCACGACGCGAAGCGATCCCACGCCTCCCCCACACGCTGGTCGAGACCTTCGCGGCCCCATTCCTTCGTGCGCAGAGCGATCTGCGACGGAGCGAAGAAGAACTCGGGCTTGGGGCCGGGCATTTCGCCGGCGGCGCGTGGCGCCGACCAGTGCGTTCCGCCCACGACCATGCTGTAGGCCAGATCGTCCTCGAAGATGCGGTGCACTCCGCCCGTGACGGCCTGGTCACCGGCGATGTCGACGTAGGCCGCGCGACCTTCGGGCCACGAGGCCGACCCCTGAGCGACGTCGTCGTAAGTGACGACCGACGAGTAGCAGCCGAGGCCGTTCACGAATGACGCGTTGCCCTTCGACGTCACGCCGACCACATGGATGTCGGGGCGAAGAGCGGTGAGGAACGCCGCCCCGATCGCGGTCTTGCTCGACGCGCTCGACAACACCACGGTCGTCACCTCGGGATCGCTCAGCACGCTCTGCCCGAGGAAGTCGTCGATCATGAACGACGTCATGAAGAGCGGCCACAACACCATCTGATGCGCCTCGCGGTCGGCGCGATAGGTGGGGTCGGACGCGGTGTTCGAGTAGCGGTTGTACGCGGCGGCCATCGGAGCCCGGTGCTCGGCCAGATCGGTGAATCCACGTGCGTCCACTCGGCCGGGTTGCACCACCAGCTGGGTCCCCATGGGGAGGTAGCCATAGAAGCGTTGGCCGACCTCGAGGGCCGACTTCGATTCGACCACGTCGGCGAACCCCCACACCGGAACACGGCCCCACGAGCCCTCGCCCACCGGGAAGAAGTCCCAGTAGCGCAAACCATCGCCGAACACGGCGTAGGTGATGTTGTTGGCCGTGAGCGCGAAGGCGTCGATGGCCAACCGTGCTTCACCTTCGGCCAACGGCCGCGACGGTGCGCGGTTGAGACGACTCGCGGACAGATTCGAACGGTCGACATCGATGACGACGGACATGACTCCCCCTTGTCGTTCCGAGCCGACTGCCCCGAACCGACCGGATCATCCTCGCAGACGACCCACCGAGGATCGTCAACCGGGAAAGCCTCGCTACTGTGGGGAAGTGAACGGCGACCAGGCCATGCGGGAGATGGGGAAGAACCTCCCGGTCCCGACCTTCGACACCACACCATGGGCGTCGGCGCCGCGCCTCCGTGATGCGACGGTTGCCATCGTGACGTCGGCGGCGATCCACCGCGCCCACGACGATCGCTTCGGTGCGGGCGACACCGGTTTTCGCATCATTCCGTCCGACGCACGCGACCTGGTGATGGGCCACTGGAGCCCCAACTTCGATCACACCGGATTCCAGATCGACCTCAACGTGGTGTTCCCCATCGATCGGCTCCACGAGTTGGCCGACGACAAGGTGATCGGCCGTGTCGCACCCCGCCATTTCTCGTTCGCCGGCAATCAACCCGACGATGTATCGACCATTCGACTCGACAGTGGTCCGGCGGCCGCCGCCGAGTTGAAGCGCGACGGGGTCGACGTCGTTCTGCTGACTCCCGTTTGACCGCTTTGTACGCGCACCGTGAGTGTGCTCGCGCATGTGATCGAATCGGCCGGGATCGCCACCGTGGTGCTCGCGTCGATGCGCCCGGTCGTGGAGAAGATGCATCCACCCCGGTCGCTGTATTGCGAATTCCCCCTCGGACGTCCGCTCGGCAAACCCGGTGACGTCGAATTCCAGCATCGGGTGCTCGGCGAGGCGTTCGCGCTTCTCGACACCCCCGCCGGCCACGGGCCGATCATCGGTGACTTCGACGAAGTGGTCGAGTCCGACGAGCAACCGATCGCCTGCGCGCTTCCGCCCCGATTCGATCCCAACCTTCCCGCTTGTGTGGACGAGGCACGCGGGCTGCGCAACGCCTACGACCGTGCAGTCGCCCAGCGGGGACGGACCGACGTGGGTCGCGCCGTCGACGCCGACACGATTCCCGACGTGCTGGCGGCGCTCCACCGCATCGCGTCGGGCGACGATTGGAAAACGGTCGCGATTCCGGGCAAGAACACGGTGGCCGTCATGCACGACATTCGCGCGTACTACGAGGAGGCGGCGCTCGAACTTGTCGGCACGGCCGGAGCGCGAAGCCTCGAAGCGTGGTTCTTCGAGTCGACCGAGGCCGGCCAGACGGCCCTCGCTGCGCGTCGAGCGATCAAGGACGGCGGCGGGCCGTTCCCGTTCTGGTTCTACATGGCCCCTGGCCACCGCTGACGCGGTCGCCAGCTCTACGAACGGCGTTCGCGAGCGGCCGGCATCCAGTTCGGTCCGGCCGTTTCGTCGATGCGCGCGAGCAGTCGCGGGCCCACTGGTTCGACGAGGTTCAAGAACCGCATCGTCGCCTCCAATCCGACCGCCCGCCATTGAATGGTGCAGATCTCGTTGGTGCGCGCCTCGATCTCGTCACGCAACGCCAGTCCGGCGGTGGTGACGACTCCGTCGCGGGCCAAGCCGCGGGCTTCGAGGTCGGCGAAGGCCGTCTTCAGTGCGGCCTCGTCGGCGCCTCGACTCTGCGCGATCCAACCGCCGTAGTTGAGGTGGGCGTCGTGGAGGATGCCGGCCTGGACGCGGTCGATTCCGTTGGCGAGCAGGATCGCGAAATGCGTGTCACCGCGCCACTCGCGCAGACAATTGACGGCGAGCCACGACGACACCACCGGATCGTCGACGCGCGGCGCCTGACGGTGAACGGCGAACAGCACCCGACCCGAATCGGGCATGGCATCGGCCGCCGACCAGAGCGCCGGTCCGAGAGCGGCGATCCCGTCGCAGATCTCCGGCGCGTAGCGACGCAGACCCTCCCCGACCGCGTCGTTGCGAACTCGGTAGATCGATTCCCACGAGGTGTGTTGATCGGCCACTTCGACCGCCAGCCGAATGAATGCAGGATGGATCGAGAAGAAGGCCGCCGAGACCGCTTGATGGCCGGCGGGCAGAAGCGGAGCCGCACGACTCGTGACGTAGTAGCCGAGGCCGTTCGGCACGCCGAGTTTCGAGTACGCATCGATTGCAGCGGGATCCCAGTAGATCCAACCGACGAGACGGTGCGAGGCGAAGGCCGCGCGTCGGGTGAGATCGAGCCAGTCGGGTTCCACGGGCCCATCATCGCAGGGTCGATCGGTCGACGAGAGGAACGACCGTCACGCGTCGTCCCATTAGCGTGACGGTGTGCCCGACTCGACGTCACCGCGTGCCGTGCTCGTGTATCGGTCGCTGTTCGGCGCACCCAGTGAGCCGTGGCTATTCACGCAGCACCGCGATGTCCCGGGTTGGGACACCACCTATCTCACCCACGAGATCGACGTGCGGGGTGAATTCGTCCCCGAGTGGGCCCGCACGCGCGTGGAGGCAAGTACCTGGGGCACGAGCCGACTTCGACGGGCCGCGTTCATGCGCGGCCACGATCCGGCGGCCAATCGAGCGGTTTCGCGCGTCCAACCCCGACTTCTGCACGCCCACTTCGGGCCGGACGGGATGATGGCCATGCGGACGGCCGCGCGTCATCGGCTTCCGCTGGTGGTGTCGTTCCACGGCTACGACGCGACTCGTCGTGACGACTCGTTCACGACGGCTGGGGGTCGACTCTGGCTGGCGCATCGCGCCGAGCTGTTCGAGCGAGCCGCGGTCCTTCTGGCCAACTCCGACTTCGTACGCGAACGGCTGATCGATCTCGGCGCTCCGGCCGACAAGGTGGTGCGGCACCGCATCGGGGTCGACATGTCCGAGCACGTGGCGAGCGGCGCGCGACCCGACGACAACGTTTTCTTCGTGGGGCGACTCGCGTCGGTCAAAGGCATCGAGATCGCGGTCCGAGCCATGGCGCTTGTCGGGCGACAGATACCTGGAACCCGCTTCACCGTGGTGGGCGATGGCCCGTTGCGGCGAGAGATGGAAGCACTGGCTCGCGATCTGGGAGTGGACGCTCGTTGGACCGGCGCCATTCCCGCCGATCGGGTTCGCGCAGAGCTGAAACGTGCGACCGTTCTCCTCGCTCCGAGCACGGTGTCGCCCGATGGTCAGCGGGAGGGCCTCGGACTTTCGCTCGTCGAGGCGCAGGCCTGCGGTGTTCCGGTGGTCGCTTCGCGCTCCGGCGGCATTCCCGAGGCGGTTCGCGATGGAGTCACCGGGTTGCTCGCCGAGGAAGGCGCGGTCGAAGAGACCGCCGAGCACGTGCTGCGACTTCTCCGCGACGTGGACCTGCGTCGTCGACTGGGTGAGGCCGGACAACGGCACGCTCGCGACGAATTCGACTTGGGCGAGCAATCGCGCAAACTCGCGCGGATCTACGAAACGACTTGTGGAGCTGAGGGGAATTGAACCCCTGACCTCTTCCATGCCATGGAAGCGCTCTGCCAACTGAGCTACAGCCCCGAATGGGACGGCTGAACGATACCAACGGGGCCCGACGACCCCAAACCTCAGCCCGGACGTTCGAACCGAGTCCGTCGACCGCATCCGCAGACGAGCACGATCGACGAGTTCGGGGGCTCGGGCGGAGGCGGCAGCGGGTCGTACACGCCCTTGTCCCGCCATTCGTCGGCGCGACGATTCGCCAGCACCAGATCCGACCACACATCGGCCGACTCGGCGTCGACGAGCGCATCCGACACGTCCTCCACCGCGACGTCGGCCCGCTTGGCGACCAAGCGCCACGACACGTCCGACACGTCGGCGATCCACGTGCCGCAATCAGAACAGGTCAGTCGCGCCATTCGATACGCGGCGCATCCTTGTACAGACGCTCGATCTCGTAGAAGTCGCGGGTCTCCTGCAAGAAGACGTGCACGATCACGTCGCCATAATCCACGAGGATCCACTGCTGCTCGCGATGACCCTCGACTCTGATGGGCGAACGACCCGTCGCGTCGCGCACCTTCTCTTCGATGTCGTCGGCGATGGCTCGAACGAGTCGACGATTCGGGGCGCCGGTGATCACGAACAATTCGGTGATGGCCAACACGTGTCCCACCGAGACGACGATGGTGTCGGTGCCCTGTTTGTCGTCGGCGGCTCGCGCGGCCACTCGAGCCAGTTCGATCGATTCGGCGGGCGCGGTCGTCATCAGCCCGCCACCGTATCGGCGACGGTGGCATCGGTGGCCTGATCGGCGACATCGGCCTGCGCCGCGGCGGCTTGATCTTCGATCGACGTGCCCGCGGTCGCCTTCAGGAAGGCCACGAACGACTCTCCGAGTGTCACCTGCAGATCGATTCCAGCCACGCGCTCGGTGGCCCGTTCCCACGTGACCTCGTCCAACAGAATCGTGAGCGGCTCGGCCATTCCACGATCCATCTCGTCGGTGTACGAGATGGTGGTGACGGCCGGCGGAGGATCGTTCGTCGTCCGCACCAGCATCACGTTGGCACCCATGTAGATGAGTCTGAACACGGCCTGACGTGTCACCTCGGCGTCGGCGTAGGGGCTGTCGACTTGCAGGCTCAAGGTGGGAAACACCGCGACCATCGCGCTCGGGGCGACACTGGCCAGAACCATGATCACTTCGCCGAAGTCGAACCCGTACAGATCGAGTCCGTCGGGATTGCGTTCGGTATCGGTGATGAGTTGGTGGCCGATCTGCCAGACGCGCACCGGGCCGGCGAACAGTGCCGACATGAACGACGCCATGTCGGCCGGCACCTGCGCGCCCACGTCCTGAATCACGGTGGCCGGCACGGTGCCGATCTTTCCGGCGCCCACGGCGAGCGCGATGGCCTCCCACGTGGTTCGCACGTCGGGAAGGCGGGTGTTCTCCGGGCGCTCGGGATCGCGAGCCGCCAGCACCGCCGCCGCCTGCAAGGGGGTGAACGAGTTGGGGCCGGCCTTGCCGACGATGCGCATGTCGCCCTCGTCGTAGTCGAGAACATCGGCTCCGTAGCTCACTTCGATGGTCCCGGCCCGGGCGATCAGATCACCGGTTCCGCGCTCGGGTTCGACGGCGATGAGGTCGATCTGAGTGTTGGTCTGACTCTCGACCGCCAACTTCAACGCCTCGATCCCGTCCGATCCGTACACATCGGCCAGGCGCTGCGGATCGCCCTCGGGACGGCCGTTCATCGTCATGCCGACCGGCAACGAGAGAACTGTTCCGCCGGCTCCGTTCGGGGACAGCGTGAGGATGCTGATGGACGCGAGGTAGTTCTGCTCGTCGGTGGTGGCCAGGATCGCGGTCGGCGTGGTGGGGACGGCGATCGTGGGCAGAGACACCACCGCTTCGGCCGCGCGAGAGTCGCGCACCGCCCGCCAGGCGATCACGCCGGAAACGGGAAGCAATGCGAGCACCAACACACCCGACACGAACGCGACGAGAGTTCGCTGGCGGCGCTGCGACTTGAGATAACTCATCGCGTGCTTTCCGAGCCGTACAAACCGCGATCGCGAATGACCGCGAGCACCGAATCGGTGACGAGGTAGTCGAGCGGGCGGCCATCACGAAAACGCGCACGGAGGTCGGTGCTCGACACTTCGAGACGCGGCACTTCGACGCGCAGCCAGTCGATGCCCGACGGCAGTTCGACCGGCGCACCGGGACGATCGACGACGACGATGCGACTCAGACTCACCACGTCCTCGAATCGCTCCCACGTCTCGAAGCCGGCGGCGGCGTCGTCACCGACGATCGTGAAGAACTCGGCATCGGGATTCGCGTTCTTCAACGCAGTGAGCGTGTCGGCGGTGTAGCTCGGGCCTCCGTGTTCGATCTCCCACGTTCCCACTTCGAGACCGGGCACCCCGCGCACCGCCGCGGTGACCATCGCCAACCGATCGACGGCCGGCGTGATGCTGCGCTGGCCTTCCTTCTGCCAGGGCACGTTGGCCACCATCAGGACCACCCGATCGAGGCCCAGGGCGTGGCGCACGTTGACGGCCGTGACCAGGTGCCCCACATGGGGAGGGTCGAAGGTGCCTCCAAAGAGGCCGATCCGGGGGTTTGGCGCGCGGCCCGACACGTCTGCGGAGTCTACGGCGGGACATTTCCCCTGTTCAGGCCGGGTGATGACGAATTGCTCAAGTTCACACGGCGACCGACCGATACCACTGGCGTCCCTGCCCACCCGTTCGACCCGAACCGATTACGACACCCCAAAGAACTCTGATAACTTACGGGTCCCCTTTCGGGACCCCCCAGTTCCGATCCCGAGTTCTTGACCCCCACATACCAAGAGCTCTCGTTCGTTGTTGTCCACGGACCGGTCACAGTCGTGCCGGTGTCCGAAGTCACCGGCGGACACGGAACAACAGACGAAGACGAACAGTTGAGAAGAACATCATGAACGACTCCATCGGCATCTACCTGAACGACATCGGCAAGGTTCCCTTGCTCACCGCTGAAGACGAGCGCGTGCTGTCGCGCGCGATCGAGAAGGGCCGCGAAGCCGCCGCCAAGAAGGCTGCCGGCGAGAAGAGCCCGGCCATCAACCGCGACATCCGCGAAGCAGCGAAGGCCAAGGATCGATTCATTCGCGCGAACCTCCGCCTCGTCGTCTCGATCGCTCGTCGCTATCCCCTGCCGCAGGGAATGGACCTCCTCGATCTCATCCAGGAAGGCAACCTCGGCCTCGAGCATGCCGTCGACAAGTTCGACTGGCGTCGCGGCTTCAAGTTCTCCACCTACGCCACCTTCTGGATCCGTCAGGCCATCGGTCGTGCCCTCGACCAGAAGGCCAGCCTCATCCGCATCCCCGGCGATCGCTCGGCAAGCCTGCGCGCCGCCTTGCGTCAGGCCAGCGGCGATGGCGAGACCCTCGACATGGCCAACGCCGAACTGCACCGCCTCACCACGCCGGTGTCGCTCGACAAGACCATCGGCGACGATGGCGACGCCACCCTCGGCGATCTCATGGCCAATGGCGACCCCACGCCCGAGGATCACATCATCGCGCAGGGCGAGACCGAGCAGCTCACCAAGTTGCTCGACACTCTCGATGCTCGCGCCCGCTACGCGGTCGAGGCCCGTTTCGGACTCATCGACGGCGAGCGCAAGAGCTTCCGCGAAGTCGGCGAAAAGCTCGGCGTCACCGCCGAAGCCGCTCGTCGTCTCGTGTCACGAGCCGTGGCTGGATTGAAGGAAGAGGCCGACGGCATCTTTGCTGCCTGATGCACGGTCTTCACTGACCTCAGCCAACCTAAACGACCCGGCGCCTTTCGGTGCCGGGTCGTTAGTCTTTCCGGCATGGCATCCGGGTGGTCACCTACTTCGTGGCGTGCATTTCCCGCCGCGCAACAGCCCGAGTGGCCCGATGAGGGCGATCTCGAGCGCGCGCTGAAGCAGATCTCCTCCTATCCCCCGCTCGTGTTCGCCGGCGAGGCCCGGTCCCTCCAGGCGGCCTTGGCTCAGGTGTCGAGCGGGAACGCGTTCTTGCTACAGGCCGGCGACTGCGCCGAGAGCTTCGACGACTTCTCGGCCAACAACATCCGCGAGAAGTTGCGGGTGATCCTGCAGATGGCGGTGGTGCTCACCTACAGCCTCGGCGTTCCGACGGTGAAGGTCGGCCGCATCGCCGGCCAGTTCGCCAAGCCGCGCAGCAGCCCCACCGAGAAGATCGGCGATCTCGAACTTCCGAGCTTCCGCGGGCACATCGTCAACGACCCCACGCCCACGCCGGCCGCGCGCATTCCCGACGCCGATCGGCTCGTGCAGGCCTACCACCAGTCGGCGTCCACCTTGAACCTGGTTCGCGCCTTCACCAAGGGCGGCTTCGCCGATCTGTCGCGGGTCCACGCCTGGACGCAGGAATTCGTCGGCTCGAGCCCGGAAGGCCAGCGCTACGAACAACTGGCCACCGAGATCGATCGCGCG
>JBEAXP010000031.1:0-4147 GCA_041159745.1 Actinomycetota bacterium
TTAGGGATGACGACGATCGTGTCGCGGCGCGCCGTCGGCACCTTCGCGCGCAGATTGTCGGCCAGATCCTCGGACAGCACCGTGACCGCCGCGGCCCGCCGATACACCCACTTCTCGAGCCATCGCGCCGCGGCGATGACCGCGCGATTGCGAATTGCCCCCGTTTCGACCGCGGCGTCGGGGAAGACGTCCTGGATGTTGACAACCAGGCGAGCCCGCCGAACCTTGGCGATCACCCACCCGGTCACCCCCAATGTGAGCGGGGGCGACATGGCGAACACCGCGTCGATCCGCTGACGGCGAGCGACTCGACATCCGGCCACCGCGGCCGTCACCGAGAAACCGATGAATCCGAGTGCACGACGCACGAGGTTGCGTTTGTCGGAGCCCGCGAACGGATCGAGTCGGGTGATGCTCCCCCACTCGCACATCTGCGTGCGTGTGCGCCATGTGGTGGCCGCCCACGACTCCTCGACGCGGTGCTTGGCGTACCACGGCAGAGTGGACACGACGTGAACCTGGTGACCGAGCGCGGCGAGTTCACGCACGATGCGCGTCATCACCACACCGGTGGGCGCCGTGTCGGGATCAAAGTGCGGGCACACCACGACGATGCGCATCGGTACGGCGGCTGTCGTGCTCATCGGACTCCGAGCCGCTCGTACGCCTTGGCGAGAGCGGCACCCGACGCGTCGGTACTGAATCGTGCGACCCGCTCGATACCGCGCTGGACGAGTTCGGTGCGCCGCAACCGCACGACGTCGGGAACGCTCGCCCACAGATCTTCCTGCAGCGACAAGACGACTCCGGCCTCGCCCACCACTTCGGGCAGACAGGCTCGGTTGCTGGTGACCACCGGGATGCCGATCTGCATGGCCTCGATCACCGGCGCACCGAAACCCTCGTACTCGCTCGGGAACACCAAGGCGTGGGCCATTCGGATGAGGCCGTTGCGATCGCGCTCGGACACCCGGCCCACGTGCGTGACGGCCCGAGCCACGCGCGAGTCGGCCAACTGCTTGCGCACGGCCTCGTCGGCGTTGCCGACCCCGCCCATGAGGACGAGCCGGTAGCCGAGGTGCGACCAGTGGCGATCGGCGACGTCGATGAGAAAGCGGTGCCCCTTGTGCGGAAACGTGGCGGCCGGGTACACGAGAATCGGAGCGACGCCGAGATCGAACTTCGTTCGCAGTTCGGTCTCCGGCGTGAAGTCGCGCGACAGCGAATCGTCGACTCCGTGCGGAACGACCGCGATGCGTTCGGGGTCGACCCCGTAGGCATCGACCACCGTGCGCTTCACGAAGTCGCTCGGCACCGTGATGAGGTCGGCCGCGCGAGCCGAGCGCGGCATGACCGTGCGCAGGTACGCGAGACGCTTCGGCGCGAAGTACTCGGGGTACTGCCGGTACTGCAGGTCGTGAATGGTGAGCACGGTGGGGCGTCTGTAACGAGCCGGCAGCGTTCCTCCGCCGTGATGCACGAGCGACGCACCACGAGTCTTGCGACGCAGCCACGTGGACTCGGTGAGCATCCGCCGCGGGCGCGAGCGGCAATCGTGCGCGGCTTCGACAACATCATGAACCGCCCCGACTTCGGGATGAGCGTTGGCGAATCCTTTCGGCGCGAAGACTGTCGCGCGAACGTCGTGGGCGGCGAGGCCCACCAATTGGCGGCACAAGTACTCCTCGCTGCCGCCCACGTCGCCGGGAACGCACCACAGCAGGTTCACCGCGACATTCATGCGAGCACCTCGCGGTAGGCCGCCACGGTGAGGCGCGCGGTCTCCGACCACTGGCGACGGGCCGCCTGGCGGTGTCCCCAGATGATCAGTTCGTTGCGGCGGGCCAACGCCTCGTCGATGCCCCGGCGGATGTCGTCGACGCTGAACGGGTCGACCAGCACCGCGGCTCCCCCGGCCACTTCCTCGGTGGAGGTTCCCTGACTCGTGACGACGGGGGTTCCCTGCGACATGGCCTCGAGAACGGGCATGCCGAAGCCCTCGCGCTCGCTCGGGTAGCAGAACACGCGGGCCGACGAATACAGAGCGGGCAGATCGCCATCGGCCACGAAACCGATGAACTGCACGTTGGCCGCGTTCTCGATACCCGATTCGCCCCACCCCATCGCACCGGCCACCACCAACGGCAATGGCGAGCGCATGGTGTCGATCGCTTCGACCAATCGCTTCAGGTTCTTGCGCGGCTCGACCGTTCCGACGAACAACAAGAACTCGGACGGCAACGAGTACTTCTCGCGCACCGACTTCTTGTCGGCTTCCGTGACCGCGACGCGTTCGACACCCCACGGCACGAGGCGCAGTCGTTCGACTCCGATGCCCGCGCGCTCGGCGTCGAGCATGGTCGCCATCGACGGGCACAACACCAGATCGGCTCGCCGACGAATCTCGGCCAGGCTTCGCTCGAACACGCGCACGCCGTGCCGGGTGAATTGATCGGGACGATGGCGCCAGGCGACGTCGTGAAGCGTGGCGACCATCGGCGCCTTGGAAGGCGGCGGGATCAAACCGGTGCAGTGCACGACGTCGACCGGTCCGGTGGCGTTCTCCACCGGCGGCCAACCGAGCCGCAACCACAGTTCGTACAGCCACGGCGCGCGGTAACCCAACTGCGTCACGGGAATCGACGGGACGTAAGCCGGTTTCGGTGGCCGGCGATGACGGCCGGCCACGCCGATCAACTCGACGCCCGGGATGTCGTCGAGGGCGACCGCGGTGCGCAAGGCCGACGTGGCGGTTCCGCCCGGAACCTTGTGCCAGCACTGTTCGAGTGTGTACGCGACTCGAACCGGGGCTTGCACGCTTCTATCTTGCCCGGCCCGCACCCTTCATCAGGGGCAGAGACGCCCTCCATCCGGGGCGGACACGCCGTCGGCGTGACCGGATTCGCCAGCGCTCGGGCCAGGCGGGGAGAATCGTGCGATGCCCCGTCACATCGTCGCCGTCTCCGGAAGCCTCCGGTCCGCATCATCCAACACCGGCCTCGTGCGCATGGCCATGCGCCTCGCACCCGCCGAACTCGCGCTCGCCCAGTGGACCCGGCTCGGCGAACTCCCGTTCTACAACGAGGATCTCGAGTCCGACCCGCCGGCGATCGTGCGCGAATGGCGCGACGTCGTGGCGGCCGCCGACGGCCTGTTCGTGGCCGCACCCGAATACAACTTCGGCCCGACCGGAGTACTGAAGAACGCGATCGACTGGGTCACCCGCCCGCTCGGCCAGCACGCACTGCGCGGCAAGGTCGTCAGCATTGTGAGCAGCGCCGGCGGCACCGGCGGATCGCACATGATCGAGCAATTGTCGGGAATCCTCGCCTTGCTCGGCAACACGGTGGTGTCCGAGCCGGTGGTTCAGATCGCCAAGGGCGCCGAGCGCATCAACGCCGACGGTACGACCACCGATCCGCAGATCGAAGAGCTGATTCGTCGGCGACTGATGACGATCTCGGAGTCGTTCTCCGTGTGACGGCTATAGAGCCCCGACGATCGCCCGGTTCGACTGCACTGTCCCGTCCTCGGTGGTGAAGTAGACGTAGGCCTTCTTGCCGGTCTTGCGGGACCACTCGAAAGTTCCATCGGACGCGACGATCGGTCGGGCCGACCCGCGTGTGTACGAGGATTCCCCTGGGAACCGAAGGAAGGGCACGACCGTCGAACCGTCCGCGAGCCCGGTGGCGTATCCCTCGCACCGAACTCCGGGCTTGCCCGAGACGGTCGTTCTTTCGCACACGATCGTGATCGACTTCGTTTTCTGGTCCGACAACGTGACGGGGCTGGACGCCCGTTTGGCACTGCGAACTCCGTCCTTGATGGCGTACACGTCGACGACGTAAGTCCCACCAGGCGTCAGATTCGAGAACATGACGCCCGATTGGAGCGCCTCCGCACTGCGAGCTTCGTCGACGAGAATCCTCTGGAGAATGGACGCACTGCCGTCGCCCGAAACAGTCGACAAAACCACTTCGTACGTGACCCCCGGGGTCGGCGACGCGGTCCACAAGGCGACGATCGCGCTACACGGTCCGCAGAGGTAGTTGGCGAGATGACTCACCGACGGCGGAGCCTCCACGGTGATTGTCGGCTCCCAGTTCACGACGTAGAAACCACTCTGCGTTCCGATGAAGGCTCCGCC
>JBEAXP010000102.1:0-6668 GCA_041159745.1 Actinomycetota bacterium
GCAGGAACTGAACACCCGACCAGAAAAGCAGCACCGCCACGGCGAGTGAGGGGAGGAAACCGAGTACTCCCCCGACATCGCTCAGCCACACCGGCGCCGACGACACGATGGTGACCACGCCAGCCACGCGCAACACCACCGACAAGCCGACGTGCTGCTGACCGAGCCACACCACGAAAGCACCGCCGGCCACGAAGAGCGCCGAACTGGCCGCCCCCCGCCATGAGTAGTGCTCGACCAAGCCGACACCGATCGCCTGCAACGACGGAAGCAGAGCCAGGGTGGCGGCGAATTTGGCCGACGGCAATCGAATGAAACTCCAGGTGACGCCGACGGCACCGGCCACGACGGCGATCCATTCACCGTCCCAGTCGGCTTCGGTGAGGAGCAATGCTCCCGCGGCGACGAACGATCCGAGTGCGATCAACTCGAGGACTTCGCCGGCGGTGGGCTGCCAATCACGCCCGCGAATGAAGCGTTGCGCGAACCACGCAGCGACGACGAAGACTCCGTACAGAGCCACCGCGATCGAGATCTTCGACGCCTCTTCGAACAAGGCGACGACCAGACGCACGAGACCGAGCGACAGGATGGCCAGGCCGAGATAGGTGAGCGCAGAACGCCACTGCATTCGGATCCGCGGCGCCCGCAGAAGTTCGTCGGCCTGACTCGCGCTGATGCGCCGATCGACCACGAGATCGTGCAGAAGTTCCGGAAGTGTCTTGTCGGCCATGTCGACCTCCTCGACCGCATCGAACCACGAAGTTCGAGTGGTGGGATTGCGACGTGACCGAAACGGGACGAACGTCCGTCCCGTCGGCGATCAGTTGGCTCCGTTGGCGGTGCGGTAGGCGCGATACACCGAGACGAGCGAGTCCTTTTGCTCGTCGGTCAACGAGGCATCGGAGCGGATCGCGTCTTCGGTCGACGACGACAGGGGTTCGGTGGCGGCCTCATCGTCGAGCATGCCGGCGTCTCCGAGCAGTTCTTCGGCCGACACGTTGAGCGCCTTGGCGATCGAGCGGACCACCCGAACCGACGGTTCGTGCAGTCCGCGTTCGATCTGCGAGAGATACGGATTCGACACCTGCGCCAACTCAGCCAACTGGCGCAGACTCATCTGCGCGAGCTGGCGTTGGCGACGAATGGTGGCGCCGAGGACGCCGAGTCGATTGCTCCAGTCGTCGCTCATGAGAGGGCGACGAGCCGGATCAAGAAGCCGGGGCGACGGTCTTGGCGATCTTGTTGGCGAACTCGATCTGCGCCTGGGCAACCTTGACGGCGAAATCGATGTTGGCCGTGATGGCCTTGCGCACGTTGACGACGACCGGACGAGCCTTGGCCGGAGCAACGCGGTCGACGGTGGCGACGGCGCGACCCACGACGGCGATGGTGCGCTCCTGGCCCTTGGCAACACCCGTGGCCAGAGCGGCGCGGGCGACCTCAGGCTTGAGGTTGGCGGTCACCTTGCCCACGAGCACGCGGGGATCGCGCAGCGACGGGGCGGCCTCGGGGGCGGTGACATCGGATTCGGTGGTGGTGGTCTTCTTCTGAGCCATGCTTGAAGAATACGACCCTGTGCTAGGTATGCCAAGCAGAGGGCCGTGGCGTTGGTCACCCCCGTGGTGGGAGGTCCTGGGCTCGTCGCTACGCGAATCTCCCTGCCCAGGGGCCAACGAGAGTCAAGCCTCGGCCGAGATCATGTCGCTGATGACCGACGCGATCTTCCAGACTCCGTCGACACGCACCAGGCTGTACGCGTCGAACGCGGGTACGGGTGGGCGATCCCTGAACTTCATCGCGAACTCCTGCAGCACCACTGCGGCCTCGCCCACGATGGTCGTGGTGCGTTCGCCCGGAACCTCCACGTACCCCTCTTCGGATAGGCCATCACGCATTTGATGAACGACGTAACTGTCGTAGTCCATGACGGTGATCTGCGGGTCATCAGGGAACACGCGCAAGGCGAGCACCGTCGGTTCGGTGAACAGCGCACGGTGCGCCGGCCAATCGGGCTCGCTACCGGCAGAGAACGAAATCAGTTCGTAGACGCGGTCGACAACTTCTTCGGGGCTCATCTTCGTTCTCCTTCGTCGCGGCAGAGGCCGCAACACGACGATATTGGGCCGGGGTCTTGCAGACCGTGATGCGGATTTCGTGGTGGTGGGAAGAGAACCGTCGCTTCGCTCCTCCAATATCCCCTGTCCTTCGAGTCACGAGCGCAGCCGTGCTGGCCGGCTAGTACTGGTCAGGCCTGAAGGAGGGCATCGAGGACCGCAGTACGCGATCCGTCGCGAGTGGCGACACAGGCGTCGGGGATCTCCTGTGTGAACTGGACGTCGAGTGCCTCGAGGCGATCGAGCAATTCGGGCAACCGATCGACGCATGCTCCGGGCATGTCGTGCAACACCATCACGGTGTGCTCCAAGGACTGCACGTGCGCCATGGCCGTGTCGACCCATCCGATGGGATCGTCCCAGTCATGAGGCACCGAGTTCCACAACACTGTGCGGTAGCCGCCGTCGATGAGTCGCTGGACGGCATGGCTGCTCAGCAGCCGATGATCGAGAGCGCCTCCGTTCCCGAATGGTCGGAACAGTGGCGGTGTCCCCCGAAGACCGTCGAGGAGCGACTCGCAGTCGTCGATCTCTACATCGACAGCTCGGGGATCCGAGAGCTCACCGAGGGCGATCGAGTGTGTGGCACTGTGATTGCCGACGAGGTGGCCCGCGGCGACCGCACGTTCGCAGAGGGCACGAGCACCGGGTCGGGTCAGCGACCGACCCACGACGAAGAAGGTGGCGAGAATGTTCCGACGTTCGAGTTCGTCGAGCACGCGATCGGTCACCCCAACGAACGGCCCGTTGTCGAATGTCAGCGAAACCAGCCGTCGCACCATCTCGACAAATTACTCACTGGACCAGGAGTGTTGGACGGACGCCACTGCGCTCCTCCCACGTCGCGCGCCAGCCCGACAATGCGAAGAGCCGTCCCGAAGGACGGCTCTCGACTTTTGGTGGCGGGGAGGGGATTTGAACCCCTGACCTTCGGGTTATGAGCCCGACGAGCTACCTGGCTGCTCCACCCCGCGTTGACTCGGTCAGCCTAGGGGTCGGTTGGGTCGGCTCCAACGCCCCGATCAGGACATGTCTCCGCGCTCGCGCGGAATCAGCCAGTCGAGGACCTCGAGCAACTTCTCGGTCAAACGCTTGGACGCCATCGACAAATTGGCGTTGAACTGATCGGCCGTGGCGGTCGGATGATCGACCAGGTCGGTGATCGCCTTCAACGCCATGAACGGAACCGACATCTGCTCGCACACGTAGGCCACGGCCGCGGCCTCCATGTCCTTCACCGCCGCCCCCGACGCCGAGATCATGAGACGATCGTCGTCGTTCTCGTCCAGGGAGTTGCTGGTGGTCACGATGCCCGTTTTCAAGCCCAGCGTCGCCGCCATCTGTCGAGCCGGCAACACGGGGTACGCGCCGATCCCGTATTCGCGGAATCCCTCGAGCGCAATTCGCCGATCGTGGTGCACGACACACCCGTCGCTCACGTACACATCGCCGATCGCGCCGCCGGCGCGCTCCCATCCCCCAGCGGTACCGGCCGATATCACCACCTCCGGACGGAAGCGATCGATCGCCACGTAGGTGCTCAGTGCCGCGGGCTCGGTTCCGATCGAATCGACACCGAATCGGCGATCTCGTCCGTTCAGCGCGATGAGAATCTCGGCTCGATGCCGTGTCGCCGTGAACCAACGCACGACCAGCGGGGCGACACCGGTGGCTGCTTCGGCCGAGAGCGCAGTGAGAACCGGGGACGCCTCGGCACTCATGGCCATCACGACCGCGATGCGCTTCATGAACGAATCGTAGAGCCCCGATCGGGGCATGATCGGCGACTACTTTCTTACGAGTGGGACTCTTCGGACGCTCAAAGAAGGCCAGACAGGCCGAACTCGACGCGATACGCGCGCAAATCGCCGCCATCAGCGATCAGGTGCACACGCTCGTTCGCAGCGAGAACGCCCACACCGAGCAACTCGAGACTCTCCTCGCTCGCCTCAATGGCCTCGACGCGCGGATCGTTCAGGTGGGTCACGAGGTCACTCACCAACTCGGCGAATTGTCGGGTGACATCGACACACTCTCGACCAGGTCGAACCAACTCGCCTCCGACATGAGCGAACTGACGGCACTGCCGCAATTGGTCGATGGCGTGAAGAGCGATCAGGCCCGCCTGGCCAACGAGCAAGCCCGCTACGAGATCGCCTTCCGTCAGGATCTGGCCGAGATCGTCGAGATGCTCACCAAGCGCCGCTCGGCCTGACGAGCATCACGCACCCAGCAGGGTGAGAGCCCGCGAGATTCGCTTCTGAGCCTCGCCGACCTTCTCCTGATACAACCCGAGATCACCGTCGCGGAGAGCCTCATCGGCCTCGTCGAAGAGCGACTCGGCTTCCTCGAGCAGGACGACCGGATCATCGGACGTGGAGCCCGGAGTCGTGGGAGTGGTCGAACCACCGCTCGTTCCACCCGAGGTCGACCCGGATGTCGAGCCCGACGTGTCGGTCCCGGTGTCGGTGCCGTCGTCGACGGGAGTCGAGCCGTCGTCGAACACTTCACCGAGATCGACATCGGCTTGCGGGAACAAACGATTGATCGCATCCGACAACGTGTCGCCGATCACCGAGCGCCCGTCGTACCAAGCCAGAACTCGACGCACGAACACCTGCTTCGAACCCGGGTCATCGGGACGCACGTAGAGCGGGCGGACCCACACCAAACCCTCGCCCACCGGGAAGAACTGCAACTGGCCGAACACCACCCGCGAACCCCGCTGGTCGAGCAGCGTGATGACCGGTGCGATTTCGGTGTCGCTCTGCAGTTCGGCCGCGACCGTGGCTGGCCCTTCGGGCAGCGAACCGTCGATGCGGTACACGGTCAACTGGCCGTACGTCTCGGGCTCGCTCGACACGACCATCACGGCGCGAAGTTCCTTGCGCGTGTCGTCGGACGAGAACGGCACGAACGGGCGCAACAACGAGAACTGCGAGCTGTCGCGATCGGGAGCGTGGAAGAACGTGTAGTAGGGCTCGAAGCGACTCACGTTCGCGTCGGCCACATCGCCGGTGTTCGCCTGGCTGGCTTCGTCCACCAGAGCGACTCCGGCGGCGGTGTTCGACACCTCGGGCTCACGCGGAGAAGCCTGAGCCACGCTCCACGCCGCGTCGCGGTTGAAGAACTGGTCGGCGTCGGCGAACTGGTAACGGCCGTACAGGTTGGTCTGCACGCGGAAGAGATCCTCGGGATAGCGGAAGTGCTGACGCAGTTGGTCGGGAACCTGATCGCCGGCTGTGAACAGGCCGGGATACGCCTTCGACCAGGCCCGGATGATCGGATCGGTCGGATCGATCACATAGAGCGTCACTTCACCCGAGTAGGCGTCGATCACCGCCTTCACGCTGTTGCGGACGTAATTGAAGTTGTGATTGAGACCCGACCCAGGCGTGAGTTGATCGGTGTTGGCTTTCTGCGCGTACGGGTAACGCGACGTGGTGGTGAACGCGTCGATCACCCAGTTGACCTTGCCATCCACGACCACCGGATACGGATCGGCGTCGAGATGGAGGAACGGAGCCAACTTCGAGACCCGATCGCGAACGTCGCGCACGTGTAGCAGACGTGAATCGTCCTTGATCAGGCTCGATCCGAACAGGTTGAACTCGCCGAAGTGCACGGCCATCGCCACCCGGCGCAGAGTGGAATCGAGGCGAATCCCGCCGTCTCCCGAGTATTCCTCGGGCTCGTTGCCCGGGCAGGCCTGCTCGACCTGATCGGTGTTCACGATCGCGTAGCCGGGTTGCTGAGTGCCCACGTACAACTGCGGTCGATCGACTTCGAGCGGCGCGTAGATCGGACGGCCATCGTTGGTGATACGGCTCGCCGACGCGGCCACCACACCGCAACCATGGGTGTAGATGAGGTGACGCGACACCCACGTCTTGTTGGGGATGCCGGCCGAGTTGAGTTCGCGTGCGGCCACGAGAGTCTGCTGCAGACGGCCGTCGATCTCGTAACGATCGACATCGAGATCGTTGATCGAATAGAACGCGAGCTGGCCTTCGTCGAGAGAGAAGCGATCGCGCATTTCGGTCACGTCGAGCAGACGGGCGTCGGCCAGAGCGGCCGAATCGGCAACGACGTCATCGGCCGACACGTCGCCGAACGACACGGCCACGGTTTGCACCTTGTCGAGCCCCATCGCCACTTGTGTGGCATCGATATTGCGCTCGATGTATGGACGCTCGCGCGTGGTGACGTTCGGCTGCACCACGAATCGCTGGATGACAGCCGGGTACACCGCACCGGCGATCACTGCGACCAGAGCCCACAACGCCATCGAGAGCAGTGGGAGGCGCCAGCCGCCCCAGCGCAAACCGGCGAGGAAGAGAGCCGCCACGAGCAGGCTCACGAGAATCAGCAAGTTGATGGCCGGAAGTTGCGCCTTCACGTCGGTGTAGGTGGCGCCTTGCACCACGCCTCGCGTCGACACCGTGAGTTCGAAACGCTGCAACCAGTAGTCGACGGCCTTGATGGCCGCCAACAACGCGAACATCACACTCAGTTGGATGCGGGCACCGCGCGCCACGCGTTCCCCTGGTG
>JBEAXP010000010.1:0-3137 GCA_041159745.1 Actinomycetota bacterium
CCCCATGAGTGCGTTTGCGCCTTGCTCGTTGAATCGCACGATGTGGTCGTGGCGCGCGTCGACGAGGATCGACGCTCCAACGACGCCATTGCACACGATCATGATCGCAGCGAAAACCGAGTCGCGCGCGAGGGTTTCTGCCTTGGGTCCATCGATCGACATCAGCGTGACAATGAGCGACACCTCGATGACCGTGACTGCTACGGCCAGAACAAGAGTGCCGAACGGTTCACCCACACGGTGTGCAATGGCTTCGGCGTGCGCAACAGCGACCATGACCAAGGTGACATGCACAAGAGCGAGTCCGACCGCGGCTACTGGGCTCGGCTCGCTCCCCCACGTGAGTGCGACGAGGACGAGCCCGACGAACGGAACGGCAACGGAGAATCGAGTGGCGAGTCGCGAGCGCTCCATGTAGAGAATCTACGAGCGTCACATCGGCGATCAATTCCGTAACCAGTAGCGTTCGGTCACGTGTCCGCACACGAACTCGAAACGTCAGTGGTCGCTCGCGGACTCGTGAAGCGTTACGGCGACGTGACAGCCCTCGACGGCCTCGATCTCGATGTCCCGGGCGGCACGGTCCTTGGTCTCCTCGGCCCCAACGGCGCCGGCAAGACAACCGCGGTGTCGATTCTCACCACTCTCACCCAGCCCGATGCCGGTTCGGCCACCGTGGCCGGTGTCGATGTGATGGCCGACCCGCGTAGCGTGCGTTCGCGCATCGGTCTGTCGGGCCAATACGCCGCGGTCGACGAACACCTCACCGCCACCGAGAACCTCGAGATGATCGGCCGTCTCTACGGCATGCCCCGACGCGAGGCTCGCCGTCGCGGCCTCGAACTTCTCGAGCAGTTTCGACTCACCGAGGCCGCCGATCGTCCACTCAAGACGTTCTCCGGCGGTATGCGTCGGCGCATCGACCTCGCCGGCGCTCTCGTCGCCGATCCGCCGGTGCTGTTCCTCGACGAACCCACCACCGGCCTCGACCCGCGCAGTCGCGGCGAGTTGTGGGAGGCCATCCGCGATCGCGTGCGGCGCGGCACGACCGTTCTGCTCACCACTCAGTATCTCGAGGAAGCCGATCAACTAGCCGACGAGATCGTGGTGATCGATCACGGGCGCGCCATCGCCAAGGGAACTGCGGAAGAACTCAAGCGTCGTGTCGGGGGCGAGCATCTCGACGTGCACGTGAGTGGAGCCGACAACGTGCGCAAAGCCGAGTCGATCCTCACCGCCGTGGCCATCGGCCCCATGCGAGTTCACGTCGACGACGGCGAAGTGTCGGCACCGGTCGCCAACGGCGTCGAAGCGTTGTCCGCCGTGTTGCGCGCGCTCGAAGCCGACGGCATTCCGATCAAGGACATCGGACTCCGCCGGCCCACTCTCGACGACGTGTTCATGGAACTCACCGGCCACGAAGCCACGGCGGAGGGTGAGTCATGAGCCTGCTGCGCGACGCCACCACCATCGCCCACCGAAACATGATCCGCATCCGGCGCGTACCCGATGTGATGGTGTTCGTGGTTGTCCAGCCGCTGATGTTCGTTCTGCTGTTCGCTTACGTGTTCGGCGGATCGATCGACATTCCCGGCGGTAACTACCGCGAGTTCCTGATCGCCGGCATCTTCACGCAGACCGTGGTGTTCGGAGCCACGTTCACGGGCTCCGGCCTGGCCGAAGACATGCAGAAGGGTCTCATCAACCGCTTCCGCTCGTTGCCGATGGCGCGTTCGGCGGTCGTGGCCGGCCGCACCATCAGCGACGTGGTGTACAACGCGCTGTCGATCGTGGTGATGTCGGTGGCGGGTTTGGCGGTGGGTTGGCGGATCCGCGGCTCGATTCTCGACGCCGTCGTCGCCTACGCGTTACTGCTCTTCTTCTCGTACGCGTTCTCCTGGGTGATGGCGTGCGTGGGATTGGTGGTGCCCACACCCGAGGTCGTGAACAACGCGACGTTCGTGATCCTCTTCCCCCTGACGTTCATCGCCAACACCTTCGTGCCGTCCGACAGCCTGCCCGGCGTGCTGAAGACGATCGCCGAATGGAACCCGGTGTCGACGCTCACCCACGCGGTGCGCGTGCGGTTCGGCAACATTCCGGCCGGGACTCCCGAGCCCACGGCATGGCCGCTGCAGAACGCGATGCTCTACTCGCTCGGCTTCGCGGTGGTGCTCATCATCGTGTTCGCCCCGATCGCCACGCGCCTCTACCAACGCACCTCCAAGTAACCCCTCTTGGGCGCGAAACCATGCCACTTCTGGCATGTTTGACGCCCATGCGGCACCCAATGGGTCAGCCGAAGAGGAGCCGGCGCGCGTTGCCCGCGTAGAACGAATCGCGCTCCACGTCACCCACGTTCGTCATGCTCGCCTCGAACCGGCGGATCGGATCGTCGGTCCCTTCGTGGTGCGGATAATCCGATGAGAAAGCGACCATGTCGGGTCCGACCTGCTCGATGATCCAGCCCACGTCTTCGCCCGCGAACGGACTCACCACCACCTGGCGACGCACGTACTCGGATGGACGCATCGTGAGATGCGACAAGTCCTGAATCGCGCGGAACGAACGCAGGCCCGAGTCGATGAAGTGCAGGAACGACGGCAACCACGTCGCACCCAACTCGGTGATCCCGATCCGCAACTCCGGAAACTTCTCGAGCACGCCGTCGTACACCAGCGACGCCAGAAACAACTCACCCGGATAGCCGATCGCCATGAAAGACAGCGGGTCGCCCGGCGCATCCGATCGGACGTGCGCCATGTTGCGTCCGTTGTCGAAGAACGCCTTCGGCACCGGCCGATACTGCTGGTCGGCTCCGACGTGCAGGAACACGGGGAGATTGGCGTCGATGATCGCCCGCCACACGCAGTCGTAGTCGGGATGCGTGAAGCTCCTCTGTTTCGGCGACGGAATCGAGTCGACGAGAACACCGGCCGCCCCGCCCCGCGTGGCCTCGGTGACGAATTCGACGGCCGTCTGTGGACCGAACTCGAACGGCACGTACGACGTGGCGAGCAGCCGCGAATCGTGGCAGAAATCGAGCAGACCGCGATTCATCGCGCGGGCCGCTTCGGGACGAACCGCCGCCGGAGAACTCATCACCTGCACGAACGATCCGGTCGGGAAGATCACCT
>JBEAXP010000052.1:0-4508 GCA_041159745.1 Actinomycetota bacterium
GGCGTGGTCACCATCGTGTCGTCGGCGCCGGTGTGGCTGAGCGATGTCGGGGGAGTACTCGGTTTCCTCCCCTCACTCGCCGTGGCGGTGCTGCTTTTCTGGTCGGGTGTTCAGTTCCTGCGGATCGAGCAGGTGGTGGGCGGGGCGATTCTGACCGTGATCTGCATCGGCGCCTATGTGTTCGACACGATCGACAACGACATCCTGCAAGGAGTCATCGTGTCCCTGATCGGTGTCCTCGTGCTCGGCACCACCATTTCGGTGGTGCGTCGCAATGGACATCACAGAAGGTACGTCACCACCACCGGCGCGTGATCCGACCAACGCTCGGCGTACGACGGTGCGCGGTCGACGATCGTCTCCACCGCGGCCTCGGCCAAATCGGGCGAGGCGATGTGGTAGTCGATGCGCCAGCCGGCGTTGGTGTCGAAGGCCTTGCCGCGCCACGACCACCACGAATACGGGCCCGGTCCGTCGCCGCTGAGTTTTCGGGCGACGTCCACCCAGCCGTGGAGGTCGAACAATTCGTCGAACCAGGCCCGCTCCTCGGGAAGGAAGCCGGCGCTCTTCAGATTGCCCTTCCAGTTCTTGAGATCGACCTCGCGATGGGCCACGTTCAGATCACCGGTGAGCAGCACGTGCCGCTTGGTCTTCTTGAGCGCCTGCAGTCGCTTGGTGGTGGCGCGCATGAACGCCAACTTCTCGGCCATGCGTACCGGCGACTCGGCGTCTCCGGTGTGCACGTACGACGAGATGACCGTGAGACCACGTCCATCGGCAGTGTCGAAGTCGACTTCGATCCATCGCCCACTGTCGTTGAATGGTGTGGAGTCGGCGGCGAACTTCTGGAGGCCGGCCCGGCGAGCGACGATGGGTCGATGTGACGCCACCGCGACACCGGCGCGACCCTTCTGCTCGCATTCGTCGTGAGCGACCGACCACTTGGGTCCCGCCACCGATTTGACCAACTCGGGGACGAGCGCGTCGGGTGCGCGTACTTCTTGCATCGTGACGATGTCGGGCTGGCGGTCGTCGATCCAACCCTTGATTCCGTTGTTGGCGGCGGCGCGCAGGCCGTTGACGTTGACGGTGGCGACGGTGAGACGTGAGCGACGGGGCATCGCTCTCAGGTTGCCACACCCCCGGCGAAATCGCGGAACGCGGAGAGAGCTCGCGGCCCATAGACCGTGGCGGGTCCGCCGTTCATGAGCACGGCGACTCCGAGTGTCTCGGCGACCTCGGCTTCGGTGGCGCCGGCCTTGGCCGCGCCTTTGGCGTGCGACGCGATGCAGCCGTCGCACACCTTCGAGACGGAGATCGCCAAGGCGATGAGTTCCTTGGTCTTGGTGTCGAGGACTCCTGGACTCATGGTCGCTTGGTGCAGTTCGCCGAACGCCTTCATCACGTCGGGTGCGGCGTGGCGGAAGTCTCGGGCGAGGGGAACGAGGTCGTTCATGACCTCGGTGCCGTGAATGTGCAGTTCCATGAGTGGCAGTCTTGCGGGTATGGATGTGGACTCACCGGGACCGAAGTCATCGACGGCGACGAGGTCACCCGCCGCGAGAGACAAGTCATTTCTCAGCGGACCGCGGCTCCGCCGTCGCGAGTTGCGAACCATCGTGCGAGTGACGCGCGAGATGCTGCGTGGCTTTCGCCAGCTCCACTTCGTGGGCCCGTGCGTCACGGTTTTCGGCTCGGCCCGCGTGCGGGAGGGCGACGCCGAGTACGAAATGGCGCGAGAGGTTGGCGGAGCGATGAGCCGACTGGGGTTCTCGGTGATGACCGGTGGCGGACCGGGTGTCATGGAAGCGGCCAACCGCGGGGCCAAGGAGGCCGGCGGCCATTCGATCGGCTGCAACATCGTCCTCCCGCACGAGCAAGCCGCCAATCCGTACGTCGACGTGAGCGTCGAGTTCTCGTACTTCTTCGTCCGCAAGGTGATGCTCGTGAAGTACTCGTACGCGTTCATCGTGATGCCCGGTGGGTTCGGAACCGTCGACGAATTGTTCGAGGCTCTCACGCTCATCCAGACCGGCAAGGTGAGCGACTTCCCGGTGGTGCTCATGGGGCGCGAGTTCTGGGCCCCTCTGCTCAGTCAGCTCGACGAGATGGTCGACGAGGGCATGATCGACCGGAGCGATCTCGACCTGCTACTGGTCACCGACGATCTGGCCGAAGCCGAAAGCCACATCACACGCCACTCGGTCGAACGCTTCCGGCTGTATCACCGATTGCGCCCGATTCGTGCCATCGGCGAGACCGTGGGAGTCTGATCGGCGTGATCGCCATCGTCGACGTCACTCTCGGTGCCACCACGGTCGGCCTGTTCGACGAGGTGGTTGGCGTCGTTGGCGACACCGTCTCTCTCGACCATCGACTCGCCGACGGCGAGGTGTCCCCGCTCGAATGGTTGCGTGCCATCGACGAGGCATCGACCCGGCTGGGCCGGCCCGTCGTGCGGGCGGTCTGCGTCGCCGGGTTCACGAGCGGCCTCGTGACGGTCGATGCCTCTGGTCATCCGGTGCGGAACGTGTGGAACGACGACCGCTCGGAGCCCGATGCCGGTTGGTGTCGTAAGAAGTTGCCCCCCGAGTGGTGGGAGAGCGAAGTGGGGGTCGCCCCCGAGGCTCGTCACGCCGTCACCAAGATGTCGTGGCTGCACCGCAGCGAAGTCGACGCGTGGGCCGGAATTTCTTCGTTCGTTCTCCCCGGCGACTTCGTTGCGTCGCGTCTCGCCGGTCTCGGGAGTTTCGTCACCACGGTGTCGAACACGGCGGCGTACGGGATGTTTCGTGCGTCGGGAACCGAACCCCATCCGCAAGTGACCGAGCTGATCGATCGCGAACGTGACTGGGCACACGCGTTACCCGTCGTCGTTCCGGAGACTCGACCCATCGGCCGGTGGAACGGTGCCGACGTTTTCGCCGGTGTCGATCGAACACGATTCGATGAACTTTCGCCGAAAACGTCACTCGTCGGCGAAATCGCAGCGTATTTTTCTTCGTTTCTTCGTTAGGCACGAATCTTGACGAATGCATGCATTGGCATGTTTCGTTTCTTCGGGTAGACATGAGGTCACGGTTCACACCGTTCCCCCGAATTGGACTGATTTCTCATGAACATCCTGGTGATCGGCGCCGGCGGCGTTGGAGCCTCGATGGCATCCATCGCCGAGACTCGCGCGTTCTTCGACCGGTTCATCATCGCTGACATCTCGTTGGCGTCGGCTCAGAAGGCGGTGAGCGATCTCGACGACCCCGGCCGCTTCTCGGCCGAACAGGTCGATGCACGTTCCGTCGACGACTTGGTCGATCTCATCGTGCGGACCAAGGCCGACATGGTGGTCAACGCCTGCGATCCGCGACTCAACGAGGAGATCTTCGGGGCCTGCTTCCGCGCCGGGACCAACTACCTCGACATGGCGATGAACCTGAGCCGCCCGCACCCGACTGACCCGTACAACCAGGTCGGCGTACCGCTCGGGCAGGCGCAGCTCGATGCCGACACGGCGTGGCGCGAGAAGGGTCTGTTGGCGCTGGTGGGCATGGGCGTCGAGCCCGGCCTCTCGGACGTCTTCGCCCGCTACGCCGCCGACAACTTGTTCGACACCATCGACGAGATCGGTGTGCGCGATGGCTCCAACCTGTCGATCGACGGATTCGAGTTCGCTCCGACCTTCTCGATCTGGACGACGATCGAAGAGTGCCTCAATCCGCCGATCGTCTGGGAACGCGACCGCGGCCTCTACACCACCGACTGCTTCAGCGAGCCGGAGATCTTCCACTTCCCGGCCGGCATCGGACGCATCGAATGCGTCAACGTGGAACACGAGGAAGTGATCCTCATCCCGCGCGAGGTCGACTGCAATCGCGTCACCTTCAAGTACGGCTTGGGTGCCGAGTTCATCGATTGGTTGAAGACCTTCGCCTACCTCGGTCTCGACTCGACCGTCCCGATCCGTGTCGGTGACGTCGAGGTGTCGCCGCGCGACGTGTTGGCCGCGGTGCTTCCCAATCCAGCCAAGCTCGGTCACCTGATGCACGGCAAGACGTGCGCGGGCATCTGGGTCAAGGGCATGTCGTACGGCGAGCCGCGCGAGGTGTACCTGTACCACGTGGCCGACAACGAGACGACCATGCGCGAATGGGGATCGCAAGCGGTGCTCTGGCAGACCGCGATCTGCCCGGTCGTGGCCATCGAGTTGCTCGCGACCGGTGTCTGGAAGGGAACCGGAGTTCGCGGCGCCGAGGCATTCGAAGCCGAGCCGTACCTGAACCTGCTCGGCGAGTACGGATCGCATCACGGCATGGTCGAAATGGGGCCGCGTCTGTGGCCCGGTCCGCGACCCACTGGTCAGCCGGGATGGGATCGCCCGGTGCACCGAGCAACCCGCATCTGACTCAGCGCGTGCGTTCGAGTTCGTAGAGCAGGACGTTGCCGCCCTTGCGGGCCCACAACCCGGCCCCGGCCTGGATGAAGTGGCGTTCGAGGCGCGAGCGATACCACTC